>CAZUQY010000099.1:0-9653 GCA_964622935.1 uncultured Bacteroidales bacterium
AGAACTGCTTGAGGTTCTGCTTGGAGTAGTATGTGAAGAAGATCTGTTTGACGAACCACTGTTCTAGTTTGATTTGTTGCTTGACCCAGGGTTACTATTTCTACTTGGAGAAGAAGGCTTGGTGTAACTGTTGTTACTGCCATTAT
Source organism: uncultured Bacteroidales bacterium (assembly GCA_964622935.1). GTDB lineage: Bacteria > Bacteroidota > Bacteroidia > Bacteroidales > ML635J-15 > Bact-19. Next base: position 147 of record CAZUQY010000099.1, read on the forward strand.
ACCTTGTGCTATTTGAATTACTAGGTCTTGTGTAGCTTTTATTTGAAGTGCTTGTTGAACCTCTGCTAGATGCAGGTCTAGTAGAAGTGTTTGAGTTTGTTTTTGGAGAACTGTTAACTTTTGATCCACTTGATGAGGAATTAACGTTGTAATTGTTCCTTGAATTGTACTCAGGTTTGTTGTAAGACCTTACATCATTATTTGTATTACGTTCTGGTTTTACTGTCGCTGAGTTAGTTCCTGAAACGGATGTGTTGTTGTTTCTGCCAGATTTTGAAGGATCAACTTGTAGATTTGAACTATTTGCCCTGTTTATTTCTTTGTTACTTGTAATGCTAGGTTCTTTGTTCGCAGGTTTTCTGTCTAAAACAATTGATGATGAACTAATACCAGTTGAAACAGGATCTCTCGAAATACTATTATTAGAAACAGTTGTTGGATCTTTTGAAATAGATGGAGTTTTGCCTTCATCAACTCTTGATATTGCACTAGTGTTGGTATTAGGTCTTGCACTTGTATTACCAATTGAAGAGCTACCGTTGTCAGTGTCAGGGACTCTGTTTGATCCAGATGATCCATTTCCACCAGATGATCCTCTATGGCCATAATATGTGTCGTCAAAAACATTGTCTGCATAAACACCATCATTACCACCGCCACCATACCAGTATCCATCATTGAATCCATCATTATAACCATTCCAGTAACCGTTATTATAGCTGCTGTAACCCCAAGGTGAATACCAACTGTTATATCCCCAAGAATTGTATCCATAATATGGGTATCCCCATGGTCTATATGAGTATCCAAAATACCATCCAGTATCCCAACCCCAGTAAGGGTCATAATAATAAGATGGGTAATAATAATGTCCGAATTGTGAGAAATGATGTGAGTAAGAATCGGAATAATCATCTTCGTAATAATCACCGTAATAATTATTTACTACGTAATTTCCGTCTTCATCATAATACTCTTCAGATGTAGACATATCATCAGAGTAATAATAGTCCGTTTCACCTGAATATTCAGATAAATCTTCTCCGAGATCATTCCCGAACTCGGAATTAAATGTTTCTTCATATGTTGCTTTGTCTTCATCAATAGTAGATTTTTCGACAATAACAACTTTTTCAGGTTCGTTTGACGGACTGTAGTAAACATCGTCATAACCACCTGTTCCATAGTAATAATTAGTAGAGCAGGAGGTTCCTACTACTAAAACAATTAACGATAAGTAAAATAAAGCTTTCATGATATTATGATTTTTTATAGTTTTGAACAAATATTTTTAAGAACTTGTTAGTTTTAATGCAAATTTCATACCAAATTATATGGCAAAAGGACTTGTAAAGAAAGAAGAAAATTATTCGCAGTGGTACAACGAAATAGTTACAAAGGCGGATCTTGCAGAAAATTCCGCAGTTAGAGGTTGTATGGTTATTAAACCTTATGGTTATAGTATTTGGGAAAAAATGCAATCGGTGTTAGATGGTATGTTTAAAGAAACAGGTCATGTTAATGCATATTTCCCATTATTTATTCCGAAGTCATTTTTCAGTAAAGAGGCAAGTCATGTCGAAGGATTTGCAAAAGAGTGCGCAGTAGTTACTCATTATCGCCTTAAGACGGGAGAAGATGGAAATATCGAGGTTGACGAAACAGCGAAACTTGAAGAAGAGCTTATAGTTAGACCTACTTCAGAGACAATAATTTGGAACACTTATAAGAATTGGATTAAATCATATCGTGATTTGCCTTTATTGGTTAATCAGTGGGCAAATGTTGTTAGATGGGAGATGAGAACCAGATTATTCTTGCGTACTACCGAATTTCTTTGGCAAGAAGGTCATACAGCTCATGCTACCAAAGAAGAAGCAATTGCAGAAACTAAGCAAATGGTAGAAGTATATGCAAAATTTGCTGAAGAATTTTTGGCTATGCCAGTAATTATTGGAACAAAAACTGAAAAAGAAAGATTTGCAGGAGCTGTAGAAACATATTGTATAGAAGCTTTAATGCAGGATGGAAAAGCTTTGCAAGCAGGGACCTCTCATTTCCTTGGTCAAAATTTTGCAAAAGCATTTGATGTAAAGTTTCTAACCAAAGAAAATAAAGAGGAATTTGTTTGGGCATCATCTTGGGGAGTTTCTACTAGATTAATGGGTGCATTAGTTATGGCTCATTCTGATAACAACGGATTGGTATTGCCTCCAAAATTGGCTCCAATTCAGGTTGTGATAGTACCAATTTATAAAAGCGAAGAAGAATTAGAGATAATCTCTAAGAGAGTTGATGTGCTTTGTGCAGAATTGAAATCAAAAAATATCAGTTGCAAATATGATAACCGAGATAGTCAGAGACCCGGATTTAAGTTTGCTGAATGGGAGCTTAAAGGAGTTCCAGTGCGTATTGCTATTGGCCCAAAGGATTATGCAAACAATACATGGGAAGTTGCTCGGAGAGACACATTGACAAAAGAGATAATTTCTGATGAAATCATAGTTAGTTACATTGAAGGTTTGATGACTGAAATACAGGATAATATTTACAAAAAAGCATATGACTTCAGAACTCAAAATACGCATAAGGTTGATACTTGGGAAGAATTTAAAAATGTAATAAAAAACACACCTGGCTTTATTGAAGCGCATTGGGACGGAACTTCTGAAACAGAGGAGAAAATTAAAACTGAAACAAAGGCAACAATCAGATTGATTCCTGTAAACCCAGTATTGGAAGAAGGTAAGTGTGTATATTCAGGGAAATCATCAAAATATAGAGTATTATTTGCTAAATCATATTAACTATGGAAGATAATAAAACTGCAAAAGATCAAATTATTGCAAATCTAAAAGAGAAGGCTGTATTTAAACAACAAGTTTACGACCAGACTAAACATGCTTTTAAAACTCTTAAGCATGAACTTCAGGATATTGTTTTAACATATAATGAAGACCTTAAAAACGAGGACGAAAGAGTAATGTTGGAATATAGGGATCGAGGTATGTTTGAAACAGAAGTTAAAGTTGCAGGTGACCTTATCATTTTCAATATGCATTCAAATGTATTTGAATTCCCGAGGAATCATGAAATTTGGAAAGATAATTATTATGCAGATAAGCCATTAATGACTTATTCTGGAATAATAAATATTTACAATTTTTTGGCAGATTCATTTAGGTATAACAGGCTTGAGGATTTGGGATATCTTATTGGTAGAATATTTGTCAATAAAGATGGAACTTTTTTCATTGAAGGTAGACGTGAGTTGGGTTTCAATTTTCCGGAGTTTGGTAAAAATATTGTAACTAAAGTAAACATACGAGAGTTGCTTGAATCGGCAATAGCTTATGCTTTAAAATTTGATTTATTGGTTCCTCCATATAACGATGTAAAAATTGTAAATGTAGATCATATGAAAGAACGCATTAATAAATCAAAAATGCAAACGGGTAAGCGTCTTGGATTTTTATACAATGCTATCGACGAAGACAAATCTTAATTAATTCTCATTAATATGGCATTTGAAATGCTGTCTAAAATCATGTTTTCAAATATATTTGGAGCTATGATTGTCTATGTGGTTGTATGCCAAAGAATTGACTATGTTATAAAACAATTAAAAAAACCATTATTTATATAATTTATAAGAATTAAGTATATAATTTTACAGCTAATAAAACCATAATTGAAAAAAAATGGGAAAGAACCAAAAAAAAGTAATTGAATTAGAAGAAGTGGTTGTGAAATTTGCCGGAGATTCTGGTGATGGTATGCAATTAACCGGATCACAGTTTTCTGATGCATCCGCTTCATTCGGTAATGATTTATCAACTTTTCCTGATTATCCTTCTGAGATTAGAGCTCCACAGGGAACTGTGGCAGGAGTTTCGGGCTTTCAGGTTCATATTGGTCATAAAGAAGTGCAGACACCTGGTGACTTAGCTGACGTTTTGATTGCTCTTAATCCAGCCGCTTTAAAAACTAATATGAAATGGGTTAAACCGGGAGCTACTATTATTATCGATATTGATAATTTCGATAATAAACATTATAAAAAAGCCGGTTTTGTAGAAGACCCTCTTCATGATAATTCCTTAAAAGGTTTTAATCTGATTAAAGCGCCAATAACATCGCTATCTAGAGCAACTGTTAGTTCACTTGAGTTAGGAATAGATCACAAGACTGCTGATAAAACTAGAAATCAGTTCGTTATGGGATTGTTGTTTTGGTTGTTTAATCGTGATGTTAAAAGAGGAGAAGAATTTATATCAAAGAAATTTGTTGAAAAACCTATTTTGGTTAAAATAAATTTAGCAGTATTATATGCAGGGTATAACTATGCTGAAACTGTTGAAGCAATTGCTACTCAGTTTCACGTTAATCCGGCTAAAAATAAGAAAGGAACGTTTAGACAAATTACTGGGAATATTGCAACTGCTTGGGGTTTGATAGCAGGTGCAGAAAAAGCTGGTGTGAAATTATTTTTAGGATCATATCCTATTACACCTGCAACAGAGATATTACATGAATTAAGTCATCATAAAAATCTTGATGTTAGGACTTTCCAAGCGGAAGATGAAATTGCTGGTATTTGTACTGCAATTGGCGCAAGTTATGGTGGATCATTGGGTGCAACCTCAACATCTGGACCAGGGTTAGCTTTGAAAACAGAAGCTGCAGGTCTCGCTGTTATTACAGAATTACCTTTAGTTATTGTAAATGTTCAAAGAGGAGGTCCTTCAACAGGATTGCCTACAAAAACAGAACAAAGTGATTTAATGCAGGCAATTCATGGTCGTCATGGTGAATGCCCATTGCCAGTAATTGCAGCTTCTTCGCCAGGAAATTGTTTTAATTTTGCATATGAGGCTGCAAAAATTGCATTAGAACATATGACTCCAGTGATACTTCTTACTGACGGTTATCTTGCAAATGGAACAGAATTGTGGAAAATTCCTGATGTAGATAAAATGGCAGAAATTCACCCTCCATTTGTAAAAGATAATGATCCAGATTATCAGCCATATAGGCGAAATCCTGAAACTCTTAGTAGATCATGGGCCATTCCTGGACAGGAAGGCTTACAGCACAGAATTGGTGGTCTAGAAAAATCTGATATTTATGGAGATGTTTCACACGATCCATACAATCATCAGGTCATGACAAATTATCGTGCGGAGAAAATCAAAAGAATAGAAAATTATATCCCTGAGCAAAAAATACATGGTGACCAGGAAGGTGGTGATTTACTCGTAATGGGTTGGGGAGGCACTTATGGTGCACTTAATATGGCAGTTAAAGAGTTGCGTGAAGATGGATATAATATTAGCTTAGCACAGTTTAATTATATATTCCCATTACCAAAAAATACAGAGGCTTTATTGTGTAAGTTCAAAAAACATATTATTTGTGAGCTTAATTTGGGACAATTTGCTGAATATATGCGTTCACAGTTTCCTCAGTTTAAATATGAGCAATATAATAAAGTTCAGGGCTTACCATTCTTCATTAAAGAGTTAAAAAATAAGTTTAAAGAAATATTGGAGGAAAAATAATCATGACACAATCAAATATAAAACTCACAAGAGCCGATTTTCAGATTGATGGTCCAGTTAAATGGTGTGCTGGTTGTGGTGGATATCCAATTTTGGCAGCAGTGCAAAAGGCTTTACCAGAAACAGGAATTACTAAAGATAATGTTGTTTTTATTTCAGGTATAGGATGTTCTTCTAGATTTCCATATTACATGAAAACATATGGGTTTCATACTTTGCACGGAAGAGCTTTACCTATCGCATCAGGACTTAAGTCTTCTAGACCGGATTTAAGTGTTTGGGTAGCAACCGGTGATGGTGATTCAATGGCAATTGGTGGAAATCATTTTATTCATACGATTCGTAGGAATTTGGATTTGAATATCATGATATTCAATAATCAAATATATGGTTTAACAAAAGGACAGTATTCTCCTACAACACCATTGGGGTCAATAACAAAATCTTCGCCTTATGGAACAATCGAAAAACCTTTTCAACCTGGTGAATTGACAATGGGTGCGCAAGGCACTTTCTTTGCAAGAGTAATTGACAAAGAACCTAAAGGAATGGAGCGAGTTTTTATTAATGCTGCTAAACATAAAGGTACAAGCGTTATTGAGATTCTTCAAAATTGTGTGATATTTAATAATGATACTCATGAGATGATTGTTAGGAAAGAGGTTAGAGATGATCGTATTATTTTGTTAGAGCATGGTAAAAAAATGATCTTTGGTAAAGAAAAGGAGAAAGGTCTTATTATTGATGGTCAGGAAATTAAAGCAGTCAAAATTGGTGAAAATGGTGTTACGATGGACAATGTTTTAGTACATGATGAGACTTGTAAAAATCCAAATATTCATTATATGCTGGCTCGTATGACTTATCCTGAACTTCCTGTTGCAATAGGAGTAATCAGATCTGTTGAACAACCAACTTATGAAACTTTGATGGCAGAACAAATAGAGCAAGTTAAGAAATTATCAGATATTAAGAGTGTAAAGGAATTATTATATTCTGGAAAAACTTTTGAGATAAAATAAAAAAAATCGGGTCGCCCCGATTTTTTTTATTCTTATATTATAATTTTAGTTTATTACTTCAGTTGTAACATTTCGGTCGATTTTGTTTATTAGACCTTTAAGAACAGAACCAGGACCAACCTCAATAAAACTTTTTGCACCATAAGTAATCATGTTTTGAATTAATAATGTCCATTTTACTGGGCAGGTAAGTTGTTTTATAAGATTTTCTCTTATTGTTTCAGGGTTAGTATTGTGTTCTCCGTCAACGTTCTGAAAAACGGGACAAATTGGAGTATTAAAATGAGATTCGTTAATAGCAATCCCGAGTTCTTCGCGGGCTGGTTCCATAAATGGAGAGTGAAATGCTCCTCCAACAGGAAGTTTTATTGCGCGTTTTGCACCAGCTTCTAACATCTTTTTCATTGCGATATCTATTCCTTTATTGGAACCTGAAATAACAACTTGATTTGGTGAATTGTAATTTGCTGCTACAACAATTTCGTCAATTTCATTACAAATATTATCAATTATATCAGCATTAAGATTTAATATTGCAGCCATACTTGATGGGTTTGCTTCACAAGCTTTTTGCATCGCTAGTGCTCTTTTATAAACCAACTTAAGACCATCTTCAAAACTTAATGAACCTGCAGCTACGAGTGCAGAAAATTCACCAAGTGAATGTCCTGCAACCATACCAGGTTTAATATCTCCATCCAAACACATATATGTTATTACTGAATGAAGAAAAATAGATGGTTGTGTTACTTTTGTCTGTTTTAATTCTTCATCAGTTCCTTCAAACATAATATCTGTGATTCTGAATCCAAGAATTTTATTAGCTTTTTCAAATAATTCTTTTGCTTTTGGGTTAGTATCATATAATTGTTTACCCATTCCTACAAATTGGGAGCCTTGTCCCGGAAAAACATAAGCTTTCATATTAATTAAGTTTATTTGTTTTAATTATTTTTTCTGTCAATTAAAGATAGAAACTCTTTTCTTGTTGCATCTTTAAGAAATGCTCCTGTAAAATCTGAAGTTGTTGTTATTGAGTTTTGCTTTTGCACTCCACGCATTTGCATACACATGTGATGAGCTTCAATTACAACTGCTACTCCAAGAGGATTAAGTGTATTTTGTATGCATTCTTTAATCTGCGTTGTTAATCTTTCTTGTACCTGGAGTCTACGTGCAAAGACATCAACAATACGTGCAATTTTGCTAAGTCCTGTAATATAATGATTTGGAATATAGGCTACATGAGCTTTGCCATAAAAAGGTAACATGTGATGTTCACACATACTATATAGCTCAATGTCTTTAACAATTACCATTTGCCTATAATCTTCTTTAAACATTGCAGACCTTAAAATGTCTTCAGGATTTATATGATATCCTTGTGTTAAAAATTGCATTGCTTTTCCAACTCTCTCAGGAGTTTTTAGCAAACCTTCACGATTTATATCTTCGCCAAGTAGACTAATTATTTTAGAGTAATGTGATGCTATTTCTTCAGTTATCTCTTTATTAAACTTTTCAGTTTTAACATAACTGCCATCTTTATCGTTAAGTGTAAACTCCATTTCTTTATAATTTTATGCAAATTAAACAAAAATTACTCAAATTAAGTTTATTTTTGTTAAAACAAATGTTATGAGAATACTGATTGTATCAGCTACATATATTGAGGCACAGCGGATAATCGTAGATTTGAAAATGAACAAAGTGTCTGAATTTTTATATTCATCTGAGGAATATGAAACAGATATGCTTGTTACCGGAATAGGATCGGTAGCTACTCTGTTTGCAATGTTAACTCTGAGGTCGCTAATGTCATACGACTTCATTATAAATATTGGCATTGCCGGAAGTTTTAATAGCGAAGATATGTTCGGAAAGTTGGTAAATGTTAAATCTGATTATTTTGGGGATGTTGGATTAAACACTGAAAAAGGATTTATATCTGTGTTTGAAACAGAATTTAACAAAGCATATGGGAATCTTATTAATAATGGTGTAATATACAATACATCAGATTTTCCCGCATATTTTCGTCAAGTATCCCAATGTAAAGGAGTAAGTGTTGGAATTCCTGAAAAAGGATTATATCCCGATGCTGATATAGAAACAATGGAAGGTGCAGCATTTATGTTAGTATGCAAACATGCCAAGAAAATATTTCTGCAATTGAGGAGTGTTTCAAATATAATTGGTAAAACTGCTAGAGAAGATTGGGAAGTTGTGACACCTATTAATAATTATAGTAATTTGGTTTTAGAATTCATTAAAAGACAGAAACAATGAAATTGAACTTGTCTATTTCTTCGTGTCCTAATGATACTTTTATGTTTGATGCTTTAATTAATCATAAAATTGACACAGGCCAATATGTTTTTGATTTAGTTGTTGTCGATATAGAGCAGTTAAATCAAATGGCTATTAATAATGTTCCTGATATAACAAAACTTAGTTATCATTCTTTTTTTAAAGTAATAAATCATTACAGCCTTTTAACTTCTGGATCTGCATTAGGTGAGAATTGTGGACCTTTAATAATCAGTAAGCGTAAAATTTATCCTGACGAACTTTCGAGCTGTAAAATAGGCATTCCTGGTGTAAATACTACAGCAAATCTTTTATTACAACTTCTTTTCCCTGATGCAAAAAATAAAGTTGAGTATTTGTTTTCTGATATAGAAGAAGCTGTTCTTTCTGATGAATCTGATGTCGGTTTGGTGATTCATGAAACTAGATTTACTTATAAAAATCGAGGACTTCAGCTTGTAACTGATCTTGGAAATCTATGGGAACAAAAATTCAAATTGCCAATTCCTTTAGGAGGTATAGCCATCCAACGAGATTTGCCTGATATTGTAAAAACAGATATCAATAGACTACTTCGAGAAAGTATTATTTATGCTTTTGAAAACCCAAAGTCT
>CAZUQY010000100.1:0-9592 GCA_964622935.1 uncultured Bacteroidales bacterium
CTAATTATTATTTTTAGTGATATGTTTATGGGAAATAATTCAGATACAGATAAGCTCTTCTCAGCATTACAGCATCTAAAATATAACAAACATGAAGTTGTGATTTTTCACGTAATTGATAAAAAATTTGAGCAGCAATTTGAATTCTCAAACAGACCATATAAATTCGTAGATTTAGAGACTGGAAGTATCATTAAACTTAATCCTAATGAAGTGCGAGAAACATACATAGCAAAAACAAAATCATTGGTTGATGATTTAAATCTTAAATGTGGACAATTCGGAATAGATATTATTGAAGCAGATATTAACAAAGGATTTAATGAAGTCTTAAAACCATATCTTATTAAGAGAGCAAAATATTTTTAGTATAAAGCAAAAACACTATGCATTCAAAAAGACAATTACAAGTTTCAGGGCTTATTCAAAAAGAATTGGCAGGACTATTTACTCACAAATTTAATGGTCTTATACCAGGGCGCTTAGTATCCATATCAGGAGTTAATATGAGTTCTGACTTAAGCATTGCAAAAGTTTATTTAAGCATATTTCCTTCAACTAATGGCAGTGAAATAATCAAAGAAATCAACAACAACCATTCGAAAATACGTTATGAACTAGGTCGAATAATAAAAAATGATATGAAACGTATTCCCGAATTAACATTTTATCTTGACGATTCTCTTGACCAGATTGAAAGAATTGATAATGCATTAAAAAAATCCTAGTTTTGAATCTGCCACTATATATTTCTAAACGATATCTTATATCAAAGAAATCGAGAAATGCCATCAACATTATCTCTTTCATTTCGATAATGGGTGTGGCAACAGGTACTGCTGCATTAATAATAATACTATCCGTCTTTAATGGTTTTGATGACCTTCTAAAAAAGCTTTATAATTCCTTTGATCCAGACATCAAGATTGTTGCAGCTGAGGGTAAAACATTTGTACCTGACCAAGACTTTCTGGCAAATCTCAAAACTGCTGATTTTATAAAAATGTATTCTTTATGTCTCGAAGAAAATGCAATGCTTGAATATGGTGACAAACAAATAATAGCAACAATTAAAGGCGTTGATAGTAACTATAGATTGGTTACTGGATTAGACACCATGATAGTTAGTGGTAATTACACTTTATATGAAGGGTCTGTACCCATGGGCATTGCAGGACAAGGAATTGCCTATAATCTTGAACTCACCACGGATATTGTTGAACCAGTAAGTATTTATGTGCCTAGTAGATCCGCTGACCTAAAAGGGAATTTCCAAGATGCAACCGAAAGTATCAATCAGGCTCTAGTTTACACTTCAGGAATATTTACAATCCAACAAGAATATGATACCAAATATTTTATCATTCCTCTTGCAGAGGCGAGAAAATTACTAGAATATGAAGACAATGTCAGTTCAGTTGAAATAAAACTTAAAAAAGGTACAAACACAAAGGAGGCTGTAAGTTTTCTTGAAAATTCGCTTGGTTCTGGTTTTAAAATTCAAGATAGGAACAAACAACACGAATACGCTTACAAAATTATGCAATCTGAAAAATGGGCAATTTTTATGATTCTTGTTTTTATTCTACTTATTGCATCATTTAATGTAATTGGCTCTCTCACAATGCTGATTATTGACAAAAAACATGACATACAAATTTTAAAAAGCCTTGGCGCAAGCAATAAAACTATAAGAAACATATTTTTCTTTGAAGGAGTCTTTATAAGTTTCTTAGGGGCTGTTGCCGGACTAGTGATAGGAGGAGTCATATGTTGGCTACAAATCAGATATGGCTTAGTTAAACTCGGGAATGGAGGGTCGTTTATAATCGAAAACTACCCTGTATTAATCAAATGGACAGATTTTCTTTATGTTATTGGTACAGTAATGATTATTGGTGTTTTTGCAGCATGGTATCCAGTAAGATATATAACAAAAAAATTTGCTAGCCTTGAGTATTAATCTCTCTAATCTTTCTTTTTCTTTTTGAGAGTTTTATCTAGTTTTATTGAGTTAACACCATCAATCCATTTATGTTTTTCTTTATTGAATCTTTCAAGATGTATTGAATCTACAGGTTCTGCAGGAGGTGGCTCAAAGGCAAGTGGGTCGATTTTTTGTCCATTTTCATGCACCTCATAATGCAAATGTGGCCCTGTGGACCAACCTGTTGAACCAACATAACCAATTACATCTCCCTGATTTACCCTATCTCCAACATTGTATTGGCCAAAACGAGAAAAGTGCATATAAACTGTTTTATAAACACTATTGTGACGAATTGCCACATAATTTCCAGCTCCTTCACCATACATGCGTGTCACAATTGTTCCATCCGATGCAGCATAAACTGGGGTACCCATTGGTGCTGAGAAGTCAACTGCAAGATGCTCTGTTACCCTATGAAATATTGGATGCATTCGAGCATGGGAATACCTCGAACTTATACTTGTGTATGCAAGTGGTGCAAGTAAAAAGGTTTTACGCATACTGTTCCCAACTGTATCGAAAAAGCTCTGAACCGAATCCTGAGTGAACGGAATTGCCCATAATTCTTTACCTCCCTGATAAAAAACACCGGCTTTGATTTCCCCAATTCCGATTCTTTTATCCTCAACATAACATTCAGTGTACATCACCTTAAACCAATCTCCAGGTTGTAAGGCATAAAAGTCTACTGTCCATGCAAAAGTCTGAGACATTGCCAAAGCAAGCTCCCAACTATAATCATTATCCAACATCGTTTGCCATAACGAAAACTCAATCACTCCAGATGCCTGCAAATCAATAGTATCAATTTGTTTCTCTAGTTTTTCAATTAAAATTGTATCTGGATTACTGAAATCATATTTTGTAAATCTAACACTTGAGTTTTCGTAAACAAATATTTTTGCCTTAGGTATGGAATCAATTATTGTATCAGAAAAAACTGTATATGGTCTACCAAGGTTTATTAATGTTACATTAAAGGTATCACTAGACATTTTCGCAATTTTATCAACTTGTTGAGCAGAAATGCCATATTTGTTCATTATAGTTCCTAAAAAATCCCCTTTGCGAACGGTATCTGTGTGCAATGTCCATCCTTCAAGCAGAATTCCATATTTTTCAGGGGCTTTTTCCTCAACAACTTCCTTCTTTTCAACTTCTACTTCTTTTTTCTTAGTTAATGTAACCACTAATATTACAAATAATATTGCAATAACAACAAAAACTACTATATAAATCAATTTCTTTTTCATCTATTAACATTATTCAAGATGCTGAACTTCAACCAGATAGTTGTCTCCTAAAACAATTTCAGCAACGATTATGGTGACGAAGGTAAGTAATTTTTAATAAATCTAATTTAGAAAATCCTATAAATTATATTTCTAAATTCTAACAACTTGAGGCCTTGACATTGTTTGAATCAAAGCAATCTCTTTATCCCCAAAATAAAGCTTTAGAGTCAAATCATATAAAGATACAAACAATTAGCCCCAAATACCATCAAAATTTGGAAAGTTACAGGCATACATATATATTTGCACGTTATTTAAAAATTTATAAAAATGAGTCAGAAATTTCCGGAATATAAGCAGTTAGATTTAGCACGAATCAACAAAGAAGTAGAAAGTCTTTGGAAAGAGGAAAACACATTTGAAAAAAGTATTGCAACAAGAAAAGACAATAAACCTTTTGTGTTTTTTGAAGGACCTCCATCTGCAAACGGAACACCTGGAATTCACCATGTAATGGCAAGAACGATTAAAGATGTTGTTTGTCGTTATAAAACTTTATGTGGATACAAAGTTGACCGTAAAGCAGGATGGGATACACATGGACTTCCAGTAGAATTGAGTGTTGAAAAAACTCTTGGAATCACAAAAGAAGATATCGGAAAGAAAATATCGGTAAAAGAATATAACAATACTTGCCGTAAGGAGGTAATGAAATATACTGACCTTTGGGAAAACCTCACAGAACAAATGGGTTATTGGGTAGATATGGATAATCCTTACATCACTTACGACAATCGGTACATAGAGACAGTATGGCATTTATTAAAAAAGCTATATGATAAAGACATGCTATACAAAGGCTACACAATTCAGCCATATTCGCCAGCAGCAGGAACTGGTCTAAGCACACATGAACTTAACCAACCAGGTTGTTATAAAGACGTGAAAGATACAACTGTTGTTTCTTTGTTTAAAGTAATTCAAAATACAAACTCAGAAAAACTATTTGCAGATACTGACACTAATTTGTACATAATGGCATGGACAACTACTCCATGGACGCTACCATCAAACACTGCCCTTGCAGTTGGCCCTACAATCAAATATGTAAAAGTAAAAACTTTTAATCCTTATTCTGGGAATCCAATAAGTGTAATCTTATGTAAAGATCGTGTTTTAGCATATTTTAAGGCCGAAAACGAAAACACAGGTTTTGACACATATCAACCTGGGGATAAAAACATACCTTATGAAATCCTAGCAGAGTATTCCGGTAACGAATTAACGGGAACTAATTTTGAACAATTAATTAATTGGATGCAACCAAAATCTCCTGCTTTTAAAGTTATTGCAGGCGATTACGTTACAACTGAAGACGGAACAGGAATTGTCCACATTGCTCCAACTTTTGGTGCCGACGATGCAAGAGTTGCAAAAACAACAGGTATCCCAGCATTGTTACTAGATGATAAGGATGGGAATATGGTACCTATGGTAGACAAGCAAGGCAAATTCTTTAAAATTGAAGATTTGCATCCTGATTTTGTTTCAAATTATATAAACCAAGAAACATATAAAGAGTATGCAGGTAAATTTGTCAAAAGCGAATACGATCCAGAGGCAGACAAAAAGGAAACAACAACAGACGTCGATATTGCTGTAATGCTAAAGCTTCAAGACAAAGCATTTAAAATTGAAAAATACATCCACAATTACCCTCATTGCTGGAGAACAGATAAGCCAATTTTATATTATCCTCTAGACTCATGGTTTATTAAGACAACCATGGTAAAAGACAGAATGATTGAGCTTAATAAAACTATCAATTGGAAACCTAAAAGCACTGGAGAAGGGAGATTTGGAAAGTGGTTAGAAAATCTTGTAGACTGGAACTTAAGCAGATCTAGATACTGGGGAACCCCATTGCCAATCTGGAGTACAGAAGATGGAAGCGAAAGGAAATGTATTGGCTCAGTTGAAGAGCTTACAAATGAGATAAAAACATCTGTCGAAAAGGGCTATATGTCTAAAGGGTTCTGGGCAGGTTTTGAAGCAGGAAACTATAGTCTCGAAAACTACAACAAAGTTGATTTACATCGTCCGGATGTTGACGAAATATTCCTTGTTGCAGACGACGGGAGCAAAATGTTTAGGGAGCCGGATCTTATTGACGTTTGGTTTGATTCTGGAGCAATGCCTTATGCTCAATGGCACTGGCCATTTGAAAACAAAGATAATTTTGATAAATTATTTCCTGCCGATTTCATTGCTGAAGGAGTCGATCAAACTAGAGGATGGTTCTTTACTCTCCATGCAATATCTACAATGATATCAGATTCTGTATCATATAAAAATATTATTTCAAACGGGTTAGTTCTTGACAAAGAAGGCAATAAAATGTCAAAACGTTTGGGAAATGCTGTTGATCCATTTATTAGCATGGATGAATATGGTGCAGACACATTGAGATGGTATATGATTACAAATGCACAAGCTTGGGACAATCTAAAATTTGACATATCTGGTGTTGATGAAGTAAAACGAAAATTCTTCGGGACCCTATACAACACATATAATTTCTTTGCTCTTTATGCAAATATTGACAGCTTTAAATATGCTGAAAAAGATATAGATTTCGAGGCCAGACCAGAACTTGACAAATGGATTTTAAGTTTATTAAACTCTCTAATATTGGATGTAAACGAAAGCTATGAAAACTATGAAAACACAAAAGCCGGTCGATTAATCCAAGACTTCGTTATGGCCCATTTAAGCAACTGGTATGTGCGCTTAGGTCGCAAACGCTACTGGGGTGGAGAGTATGATAACGACAAAATTTCTGCTTACCAAACTTTATTTACTTGTCTGAATACAGTTGCAAAATTAGCATCCCCTATTGCTCCATTTTATATGGATAAACTTTACCGCGACTTAAACTCAATCACAGGAAAAGAGAATTTTGAATCAATCCATTTATCAACTTTTCCAGAAGTCAATGAAAACTTCATTGATAAACTACTTGAAGAAAGAATGGAAATGGCACAATCAATCTCTTCTATGATTTTAAGTTTACGTAGAAAAGTAAGTTTGAAAGTTAGACAACCACTTCAGAAAATAATGATGCCGATAATAAGTGATAGTTTTGTCAAGCAAATTGAAAAAGTCAAGCAAATTATCATGATTGAAACCAATATAAAAGATATTGAATTTCTATCAGAAGATTCTGATATCTTAGTAAAAAAAATCAAAGCTAACTTTAAAACTCTTGGTCCAAAATACGGTAAGATTATGAAACTTGTCGCCGATTCAATAATAAAAATGAGTCAAAAAGAAATTTCGGATCTTGAAAAAAATGGTGCAATTACTATTAATATAAATAGCGAAATACTAAATATAGGAATCGAAGATGTGGAAATTATCTCAGAAGATATTCCTGGATGGTTAGTAACAAACGAAGGCAAATTAACTGTCGCACTTGATATCAATGTTACTCCTGAACTAATTAAAGAAGGTATTGCAAGAGAATTTGTAAACAGAATTCAGAATATCAGAAAAGATTCAGGGTTTGATGTTACTGATAAAATCAACATTTATATTCAATCTCATGATGATTTAAATACAGCAATTAATGACTACAAAGACTACATTTGTTTACAAACATTAGGAAATTCGATAAAAATAGTCGAAAAAATGGAACAAAATAATTCTGTAGTCGTAGAAGTTAATAATTCTAAAACAGTTCTATATATAGAGAAATGTAATAATTAAAACAAAGGATTATGAGCGTAGAAGAAAAAACAAGATATAGCTATGAAGAACTTCAAGAATTCAAGGAATTGATTTTGAAGAAGCTCGAAAAAGCTCAAAAAGACTATGACCTTTACAAAAGTTTACTTAGTCACGAAGGTACTAATGATATTATGGATACATCTCCAACTTTTAAAGTATTAGAAGAAGGGGCTAGTGTTTTATCAAAAGAGGAAATTGGAAAAATTGCCCAACGCCAGCTAAAGTTCATTACGCATCTTCAGGCTGCTTTGGTTAGAATTGAAACTGGCGCTTATGGAGTATGCCGTGAAACAGGCAAACTAATCTCTAAAGAAAGACTTAGAGCAGTGCCACATGCAACTCTTAGCATGGATGCTAAAATGAACAGAAAGTAAAAATATTATTATTTAAAAAGTAGGGTTGCAAAATGCGTAACCCTACTTTTTTATTTGTATAAACACAAATCGTAATCTCAAATATTTGTAACAATACTATTATAATCCAAGTAGTAAATCAGCTTAAGTGAAAAATTGTTTGCCTGAGACTCATGCCATATCTGTTTAAAACTTTCATAATATCCCGGCATGGAAATACTGTTAGGAATATCCCCTAATGCAAAAATCTGGTTTTTCCACATTATCGATAAATAGCTACCCGGCAAAAAATTCCAGGACAATAACAAATCGACATTAAAAGCATTAAAATTATAGTTCTCAGCTCCTGTATAGTTTTCATTTTCATTAAGAATCCCATCCTGTTGCAGAGTATAAAACTTATAATATTCAACCCCAGACACATAATGCCTAGCTGTAAGTGAGAAAGAAAGCTTATTTGTAAATACAATAGATGAACTTAATGAATTAGTAAATGTAATTACATCGCGTCGACCAAAAATAATATCTGCAGCATATTCGTCAGCATAACCGGCTGCACCCAGATCCCAGTCAGCACTAAAAGTATATCTTAAAGAAACTTTTTTTCCAAACCTTGTCAAAGGACTAAAGCTTCCCCAAATACCATTACGTTCTTCATTATCAAAATAAACTCCAAGTTTAAGATCAAACGCCAGTCTTTTTCTATAATCAGTGGAAATGAAAAAATTATCACTAATCAATGCCGGAGCATTATAAAAACGTCCTGGACTGCGAGGTTCATAATAATCGTTTTCGTTTGATAATGGAATCATCAGATTATTCCAAATTGTAAGATGTTTTTTTGTAGTTGCATAATTGAAAATCTGAATGTTTGTTCCTACATATGACATATTCTCGAACAATGTCCTATGCGTAATATTAATAGTGTTCCTTGTTTCGTTAAAAATCCAAAACTGAGAAAAACGACGATACCCAATTTCCGCATAGCTTCTTATCTGGTTAAATTCTGTCAAATAACCCAAATCATTTGGATTATAATTATTCGAGATTAGTTGTGACCCAAACTCATAAACCCATGTTCCAGTTTTTTTGCCAGCGGAAAAGTCTACAGTCCATCCATTATCAAGGTTTACACCTGATGAATTACGTGCACTATATGATCCTTTGACAGATACACCAAACTTATTTAATTTATCCATCACTTTAACATAGCCAGCTAAGACATTTGACCAATAATCAGATCCAGGTCTTAATACATTAGCATTAGTAAAATTGATAAATGAGTTTTGCCCTATGCTTTTATCTAAGACAAAAATATTGTAATTTGCTGCCGGCTCAGTTAATATGTGATTTTCAGACCCATCCTCATATCGAATTTTTGCATATGTGTTTGCTGTTATTGCATTAAAAACACCAACTGCAAAATTCCCCTCGCCTCTTCCACTAATTTTAAAAGCATTTATTAAGTTCGCATTAAATGGGTTTTTCAAAATTTCGAGATTTCCTGTGTCTGCCATTGAATTCACTGAAGAATAACCATCAGGTATTTTGCCGATTCTACGACTGTAAAACAAATTACATTTATTAAAAAGCTCGGTCCCTTCAGTAAAAAAAGGACGATTTTCGGAATAATATGTTTCATGGGGGGTGAGATTTAGCACAACATTATCAGCTCTTGTTTGACCAAAATCAGGAATAAGCGTCATATCAAGAGTATATGTCTCACTTAAACCAAGTTTTAAATCCAACCCTCCACTAAAGGATCGCCCCCAATTTCCTTCATAGGAATTTGCATATGCAGAAACATAAGGCATTAGAGACAACCTCAAAGGAGCCTCAATATTATTTATATTATCAATTCTCCCCATCTGCGACCCTGCAGACCCTTTTGTTTGATCAACAGGGCTCCAGCTTGACATCTCGCGATTTCTCCTTACTGTTCGCCAGAAATTAGCAGACCATGCTTGTTGATCTGATTTTGGAAATCTAATAGCAGAATAGGGTATTTCCATTTCTACAGTCCAACCCTCATCTGTTACTTGAACCTCACTATACCACACCGCATCCCAAGCATAATCATCTTCTATTTCAGAAATTCTAATGTCTGTCTGAACATTCGCCGCACTAACCACAAACTTATATAAATTTTGTCCGTCATTATTAGGATTAAGGGGTTAAATTTATTTTGATGTGCTAAGCTACAAAATAAGGTTCAATCTAAAATG
>CAZUQY010000101.1:0-9567 GCA_964622935.1 uncultured Bacteroidales bacterium
ATAAAGTTTACAATCCAAAAGTATTTGTAGAATTGCACCTTTTTATTTCCAAAAACCAAGACGAAATAATAACAATAACTCCTTTCGGAAAAAAACCAGACAATGAAAAAATTGAAACAATTTTTAAAGCTGCTGATTTTGAAAATGATGATTTTGATTGTATACTAGATTATCAGTTTAGTGCCGATGAATCTAAATTACTCATTAGTGTACAGTATGAACCAATTTACAGACATTCATTTCTAGCTGAGTACTTTATTTATGATATTGCTGCAAAAACACTTGTTAGACTCTCAGAGAATGGCAAACAGCAACTGGCATCATTCTCACCTGATGGAACAAAAATTGCTTTTGTGCGCAAAAATAATATTTATGTAAAAGATATAACTATAGAAAATGCACCTGAAGTTCAATTAACTAAAGATGGAGAATGGAATAAAATAATTAATGGTGCTCCTGATTGGGTTTATGAGGAAGAATTTAGTTATAGCCAAGCTTATGACTGGTCTGCAGATAGTAAGAAAATAGCTTTCCTGAAAACTGATGAGTCAAATGTTAAGATGTTTTCAATTGCAAAATATGGAGATTTGTATCCTGAGAACTATGAATATAAATATCCAAAAGCGGGCGAAGAGAACTCTAAAGTTAGTTTGCATATTGTTGATGTAAATTCAGGCAACACTATCGAAGCTGATTTAGGTGATTTAGACGATAAATACATTCCTAGACTTAAGTTTACAAAGGATGCGAATATTCTTGCAGCTGTTAAGATGAATCGTTTACAGAATAAATATGAATTGTATCTCGTAAATGCTCAATCCGGAAGTTCAGATGTTGTACTAACTCTTACAGATGAAAAATACATCGAAATAAATGATGATTTAACTTTTCTTGATGATGGTAAACATTTTGTTTTATCGCATGAAGCTAGCGGTTTTAGACATTTGTATTTGTATGATATAACTGGTAAATTGGTAAAACAAATAACATCTGGTGATTGGGAATTGACATCTTTCTATGGAATCGATGAGGAAAATGGGTTGGCATATTTTCAAGCCGCAAAAACTTCACCATTGAATCGTGAAGTATATTCTGTTGATCTCGAAGGTAAGAATCTTAAACTCCTTACTGAACGCGAAGGTACAAACGATGCAAGTTTTAGTAATGGTTTTAAATATTTTATCAATGATTTTAGTGATGCAAACACACCTCCTTTTGTAAGTTTGAATAATAATACTGGTAAAATGATTCGTGAACTGGAAACAAATAGTTCATTAGTAAAAAAGATTACGGAAGATTATAAGTTTAGCAAAAAAGAGTTTTTTACTTTTATTACTTCAGAAGGTGTTGAGCTAAATGGTTGGATGATTAAACCAGCAAAGATGAAAGGAAAAAACAATCCTGTATTTATGTATGTTTATGGTGGTCCGGGATCACAAACAGTAACAAATTCATGGGATAGAGATATGGCATGGTGGCAGTTGCTTGCACAACATGGATATATTATTGTTTCAGTAGATAATCGCGGAACTGGTGCCAGAGGTAAAGAGTTTCGTCAGGTAACTTATGAACAATTAGGCAAATATGAAATAATTGATCAGATTGAAGCTGCAAAATATTTAGGAAGTCTTAAATATGTGGATGAGGATAGAATAGGTATTTTTGGTTGGAGTTATGGTGGATATATGTCCTCACTGTGTCTTACAATAGGGGCAAAGTGGTTTAAACTTGGGATTGCTGTAGCACCTGTGACCAACTGGAGATATTACGATTCAATTTATACAGAAAGATATAATGGACTCCCTCAGGACAATGAATCGGGTTATGATGATAATTCTCCAATAAATCATGCAAGAGAAATGTCAGGAAAATTCATGATGATTCATGGTACTGCCGATGACAATGTACACTTTCAAAATTCAGTAGATTTTGTCACTAAACTTGTCGAAGCAGATGTGGATTTCCAAACAATGTATTATCCAAATAAAGACCATGGGATTTATGGTGGAAACACAAGAAATCATTTATACAGAAAGATGACGACTTACATACTAGAAAACTTATAATAAGACTTTATTCCGGAGAATCAAGCCGGAGTATTTTTAAATCCTTAACTAACGGTTTACATTAAGCTCTCGATTTTTCGTGAGCTTTTTTATATGCAATGATGAACTGAATAAGTTTTTTTGGAACTTTAACATATTAAGACTAAATTTGTTAGTGTAAAATTACACCATAAACCAATTTGCCATGAAACAACTACTTTTTACAATAACGTTATCTTTAATGTTCACAATTTGCTTAACAGCTCAAGAAGCTATTCCAGCTTCTGGCGGTGAAGCATCAGGAACTGGTGGTTCAGCTAGTTATACAGTTGGTCAGACTTTTTATCATACGAATACAGGAATTAACGGTTCTGTCTCAGAAGGGGTTCAACAACCATTTGAGATTTCGATTCTTACTGAAATAGAATCAGCCGTAGAAATAAGTTTAAATATTTTGGTATATCCAAATCCAACATCTGATTTTTTAATTCTAAATGTTGAGGAATCTGATTTTTCTGATTTGTCATTTCAATTATTTGATACACAAGGAAGAGTATTGCAGTCTCAAATTATAGAGGATAGTGAAACAAATATAAGTATGGAGAATTTACTTCCTGCAAACTATTTTGTTAAAATCTTGCAAAATAATACTGAGATAAAAGTATTTAAAATAATTAAAAGATAACGAATCGTCTGCTTTATTTCTAATCATAATAACCATATGTAATCGGGATGCCAAATCTCACTCCGATTCCAAAAACAACAGGTCTTTGTTTTATTATGTAAATTGAATTTACGTCAAGAATATTGTTCATGCCGTGCATGTATTTTATATCTGCAAATGCAATTATGTTTGGTTTGAATCTGTACTCAAAACCGCCTCCTAAATAAATACCAAAATTTAAAGTTTTGTAAATAGCTGTATTTTCTATATAGTCGTTCACAACATCGTTTCCATTTATGGTAGTTGGAACTAGAGCTGAGTAAGTAATTTGTTTTAAAAGTATATCAATATCATTACCTGCAGTAAGGTAAATATTGAATTTATTTCTTCCTAAATTATAGTTTAAGCCTAATGGGATATTCAAATAATTGAAGTTGAATTTTGTGCCATAATAACCAACTGAATTTGAATAGATATCATAAAATTCAACATCAGTTGAAAACCCTTTTTGCATGAATCCCAAACCTGTACTTAAACTGAATTCTCTGGTAGGTTGGAACCAAAATCTAAGTCCAAAAGCATTTCCATATATAGGGGTAGTAGGGTTAGTGTATCCCATTATATTTGCATAACTAGTACCACCCCAGGCTCCGGCATAAATGGTTGAGTCCGATTTTACTTTCCATGCATATGTGTTTAGTGATGCAAAGATTATTATTATAATTGTAACAGCTCCTTTTAAAAATTGTCTTCCCATTTTCGAATCTGTTTAGATTATTTATTCTAAATTTTACTTTTAATTTCTTTCCCGTAAATTATTGTGTTAATTTCATCACCCGGTTGTAATTCTGTATTTCTATTTATTGTATTTCCTTTAAATTTAGTTATTGAAAATCCTCTTTTAAGAACATTTGCAGGATTGATTAATCTAAAGTTTTGTTCATACATCTCCAGATTGTGAGAAATTTTTTCTATCACATGTCCTGAGGTAGTTTTAATCCTATTGTTTAATGTGTCTAAATGAGTGTCGTTTTGTTTAATTTTAACTTTCGGTACGTTCAATATTCTATTTTGATTAATTGTTAGATTGTACTTTTCGTTGCGTATCTTATTTTGAGATGCTTGTTTCAATCTGAAAAAGAGTTTGTTACAATGTTCTTGTTTTGAAATAATTGTCTTTTTTGTTTTGTTAATCCCAAAACCAAGATTGGCAATGTAAGTTTCATTTGTTTTGATAAACTCTCTTACGTGAAAAACAATTTCTTCGCCAAGATCAATAATTGCGGATTCAAATAATAGATTATGTTCGATAATGAAATTAGCAACTGCAGTAGGTGTTTTAAGTTTGGTGTGAGCTACCATATCAGTTACCGACTCATCTCTATCATGACCAATTCCAGTAATAACAGGGACAGGGAATTGTGTTATAAGGTATGCTATATTATAGTTGTCGAAGAAACTAAGATCACTTTTAGAACCACCACCTCTAAGTATTGCAACTATATCGAATTTTTTTCCTGAATCAAAGATGTCAGTTAGGGCTTTAACAACAGTTTCTTCTGTTCTATTTCCTTGCATATCTGCTTCAAATAAACTAACGGAGAAACCATATGAATATTTATTTCTTTGTAATTGATTTACAAAGTCTTCATAGCCTGCAGCACCTGATGATGAAATTACAGCAATTTTTTGTATTGCGTGAGGTAATGTCAGAGCTTTGTTCATTTCAATAACTCCTTCATTTTCAAGTTTTTCGATGATTTCTTTTTTACGTCTTTCCAAATCACCAAGAGTATAAGCCGGTTCAATGTCTCTAACATTAAGAGATAATCCGTACAATTCATGGAAATCAACACTAACTTTTACTAAAACTTTTAGACCTTCAGTAAGTTCAGATTTTGTTACAGATTGAAAATATGATTCAATCATTCTAAATTGTGTAGACCAAATAGTAGCCCGAGTTTTTGCAATGATTTGATCTGAGTTTGTTGCCTTTTGGATAAATTCAAGGTAACAATGACCGCTGCGGTGCTTATTAATGCTATTAATTTCTGCGATTAACCATACTGGCGAATTAAATTTTTGTTCAACAGTTGATTTAATTATTTGATTTAGTTCGTATAATGTAAGTGAATTTTCTGGCATTTACTCTGTTTTAATGAGTTTTTCAGAGAGCCTGATATTATTATAACTTACTGTGATAATATAAATTCCAGGTTTAAAGTTTCTTAAATCATCAAGCCTTATATTTACATTACTTTCTTTTGTTGTGTGTTCCATCCAAAGGTAAGTTCTTTTTCCGTTAGCGTCGCTAATAGATATTTCGATAGAATCTCTAGGGTTGTTATTAAATTGGACATTAAAAGTATCACTAAAGGGATTTGGATAGACTGAAAAGTTCTTTTTAGGAGCAATATATTCGCCTTTATCTAGAATGAGATCTGCAATATCGAAGTTCGGAATTCCATATCCCAGATATACAGTTGGAGTATTGTACAAGTTCCCAGCTTGTCGCACAGCTTGAATAATTTCCATATTAGTTTTCTCAGGATATTTTTGCCATAAGCAGGCAATTATACCAGATAATAGTGGTGTTGAAAACGATGTTCCGTTACCGTTACCTATAGTTCCGGATAGTTCTTGATTGTAAGTTCCTCCACCCATTGCATCTGCATCAGGTTTAACACGACCATCATAGCTTGGTCCAATAGAACTAAATGCAGCATATGATTGATCAGACCAAACCGCTCCTGCAGTAATTATGCTGTCGGCGTCGCCTGGAGCTGCAATCCAAGGGTGTTCTTCATCTTCGCCACTATTTGCTGCGGCAGCAATTACTAACATTCCTTTTCGAGCTGCAACGGTAGCTGCAAAACTTATTATAGCATGTCTTCCATCTAATGTCTCATATGAATGATTGAATTCAGGTGTGTCGAAATCAACATAACCTAAAGATACACTAATAATATCTGCACCCATACTATCAGCATATTCAGCAGCCGATATCCAGTTTATTTCTTCAATAAATGTTTCAGAATCAGGGTCTTCGGACATTAATAATAAATATGTTGCTTCTGGTGCTGTCCCAATTAAGTTTCCCGGATAATTTGCCGCAAGTATTGACAAAACTCTCATTCCATGAGTACTATAGTTGAAAACACTATCTCCTCCATGAACAAAATTTCGTGTTGAAAGTACTCTGTTATCATTAAATAATGTGTCAAATGATGGCAAATCTGGTAAGCCTGTAAATCCGGCATCAGTAACTGCAATCATCATTCCAGCACCACGATATCCTTGATTGTGTAACTTATGAGCATTATGCATTTTTATCTGTATTGCACAATCTCCATAATTATAAAAATCAAACTCTTCTTTTCGTGGTTCTGTCCTTCTTATATTCTTGTATTTTGAATCAACTTCTTTTGTTTCACCTTTTGGGTAAGGTGTGTATTTTGTCGCATTACTTACAAATCCCAAATAAGAGATTGTATCAATGAGTTCTGTGTCAATTGTATAGACTGTAGCTGAATTAAACCATTTAGAAACATTTAGAACTTGTAATCCGAGCGATTCAAGAGAGTCAACATAGGATTGAGTCACAGGTAAATCACTTTCATCAAGTAATATACTTTGATTTGCTCTTCGTTGAAGAGAACGTTCACTCAAAAATTCATCAGGATTATCAAGACTATATTCGTTGTTGTTTTTATCAGTAAACTCTATGTAATATTTGTTAGGCGAAACTTGCGCTAATAATGAGATGCCAAGAAATAATAAAATCAATAATACTGTTATTCTCATCGTCATTTTCTTTATTAAACAATTGAATAATGCAATTTGTTGCATTGAGATTTGCGAAGATATGAAGAATTTATTAAAATTTGTACCGGATGTTTATTTTATTCAACTTCAATCAGTTCCTGTTTAAAAATAGTTCCAGTAGTAATTCGCTCCTCAATTGGTAATTCGAAAATTACTTCTTGTGAATTAAGATAGGTGTCTTCTTTGTAAACAAGCCCGGTTCGATATGCATAAACTTCATAAGAAAGGTCTTTGTGTATAAGCGATTGAGACGAATCATGATAAACAGTTAGACATGAGTCGAAACTGAATTCCCCTATAGAATAAGGAACATTGTAGTCAGAGATATAATATTCTTGATTATCTAGTTCTGTGTATAGATTCCCATTCCAACTGTAATCCTTTTTAACAGGGAATCGGATTTTTACTAATCGATAATTTTCTTCAATTTTTTCTGCGGTCATTTCGGTTCTCTTAGCTGTCCATACACTGTGGATTATCCAGTTTTCTTCATCTGAGGTACGACTGTATCTTTCAATGCGGTATGAAGTGTCATTTTCATTATCGATTAGAGGTATGTCAACAATTTCTTTAATGTAGTAAATAGAAGTGTCGTAAATGTTTGAAGGTTTGTCAATTGTGATTTCTGTAATTTTGTAAACCAAAGTGTTTCCGGTTTCAAGGGGAAAATATTCTAAGCCCCTAAAAGCTTCATAATTCTCAGTTTCTTCTTCTGTACATCCTAGTAAGAATCCGATAAAAATTAGTGAGAATATGATTATCAACTTGTTCATTAAGCAAATTTAGTTAATTTTTGCAATAATCCCACCTGCAACTACATCATTTCCTTCATAAATAACTGCAGATTGTCCCGGAGCAATTGCTGAAACTGCATTTTTAAAGTTCACAATAATTTCATTTCCAATTTGATTTAAGGTACACGATTCGCCTGGATTATTATAACGTATTTTACAAATAGCTTCTATATTGTCAGGTATTTTACTGTACTTCATCAAATTTATATCTCGGATAATTAGTTTGTCTGATAGTAATTCTTCTCGTTTTCCAAGCGTAATTGTATTGCTTTTTGCATTTATGTTAAGCACATATACCGGATATCCCATTGCAATATCAAGTCCTTTTCTTTGGCCAATAGTATAAAATGGATATCCTTTGTGTTTTCCAATTACTTTGCCTGAAGTATCCAAAAAATCACCGGGGCCAATTTTTGTATCTATATCTGTAACTCTTTCACGTAGAAAACTCCTGTAGTCATCATTGGGAATAAAACAAATCTCTTGACTTTCGCGCTTATCAGCAATTTTTTCATAATTGTTAGATCGGGCTATTTCTCTAACTTCTTTTTTTGTGAGGTGTCCGAGAGGGAAAATTGTTCGTGCTAGATTTTCTTGTGTTAATGTCCATAAAAAATAAGACTGATCTTTTGTCACATCCGCACCTTGACGAATAAAATATCTGCCGTTTTCTTTGATAATTTGAGCATAGTGCCCTGTTGCTAAAAATTCACATCCCAATTTATTAGCTTCGTCAATCATTTTACCCCATTTTATTGTTTTATTGCAAAGCACACATGGGTTTGGGGTAAGTCCGGAAAGATATTCATCAATAAAATTACTAATTACTGTTTTGTCAAAAAGTTCTCTGATGTCTAGAATAGTATGATTAAATTCAAGGTTTTCTGCGAGTTTCTTAGCCTCTAAAATTGAGTCAACACTACAACAACCTGTTTCTTTTTCCATACATGCTTTGGAAATCGAATCATATGATCTAAATGTCATGCCTTCAAGAGAATAATCTTGATTTTTTAATAAAATTGCCGCAACAGAGCTATCAGTGCCACCACTCATGGCTAATAGTACTTTAGATTTTGTTGTAGTTTTATTATTATCCATTATTGATTTCTTTCAGTAACTATAAACTGATAAATGTTCTTATTGTTCCTTAGAGTTTATATTATAACTGAAATATTATGGTCTAAAAAAGTTAATAGGGTTATCCATGTAATCTTCGGGTTGTTTAAATTCGTTTTGATGTGTTTTTGCCCACTCTTCTTTTTCACGCCACTCATTCATTTTTTCATCATAATTCTCTGCGCGTCCCATCTGATAATTAATTGTATCAACTCCTTTTGCATCTGTATAAACAATCCAGTCTCCTTCACGTCTTCCATGATAAAACGGACCTTCTTCTTCTAACACACCTTCAGGAGAGTACAATTTCCATATTCCTTCTTTGAGATTATCAACATATTCGCCTTCTTCCTGAGTTAGGCCAGTAGGAAAGAACTTTTTATAAGTTCCATGTTTTTTTCCATTTTTATAATAGCAGTGTAAGACTTTTTGATTTGTGCCAGGGTAGTACATTCTTACTTCGCCATCTGGTTTTCCATAAACACTATAATTAATAACAGAAGCTAAAGTTCCATCTTCAAAATAAATATGCCAAGTCTTTATTCTTGTGTTAGTGTCATCATATGAGCCTTTAGCTGCACTGTTGCCACTTTTCCAATAAATTTCTGTTGTAGAATATCCTTTGTCATCATAGTTTAAGACTGACTTAACCCGCCCGTTTGAGTGATAAAACATAAATGTGCCTGTTGGCTTGTCATTTACAAAAAATCCTTTGTATCGGATTTTACCACTGTCATAATGCTTTACCCATTTACCTTGCTTTTTATTGTTGATATCGATGTAATTTATTAATGTATCATTTTTCATTTTACCAACATTCTGAGCAATAGAGAACGATATCATTCCTGTAAAAAAGACTAATGTGAAAATTAAATGTTTCATAAAAAACTGCAATTATTTCAATTTAATAACTTTATATGTACTAATTTTATTGTTCTGGGATATCTTAACAAAATACATGCCTTGAGTCATATTTTTGAGGTTAAAAATACATTTATTTTCACAATTAAGTTTATTAATTACTGACACCCCAGAGCTGTTGTAAACAGAAGCATCAAACTTGCCTTCTGATTCAATTGTAAAATTCTCATAAAAAAGACTTGGATATATTTTAATATTATCT
>CAZUQY010000102.1:0-9406 GCA_964622935.1 uncultured Bacteroidales bacterium
CTTGAAGGCATTCCTGAACGTACACCAAAATATCTGGCTTCGTAACTACATGCCGAAACAACACCTCTATCAGAACCGCCGCCTACAATGATTGGTAGGCCATTTAAACGATTGTTCTTTAATCTCTCAACCGAAACAAAAAAACTGTCCAGATCCATATGTACAATAGTGCGCGAACTCATAATGATTATATTATAATCTATATTAAGATTGTAAGATAATCATAATTTAAAAATGATGCAATCTTTTTGATTTTTATTCAATAAAACATGAACATAATTCATCAATGTTGATTAGATAAAGCATCTCATCTGCTTTATCTGATTGAAGAGCTTCCTTGATAGATGGATTTTGGTATTTACATCCAATAACTGCATTTTGAATAACAGAAATGTCTCCATTACAGAAGAAGTCACCAAAAATGGAGCATGTTTGTATTATACCATTTTTAACATCCAGCTGAACTTCAACTTTCCCTCCGTCAAATCTGTTAGATTTTGTGATATTAAATTCTGGAGAATTACCATAATTCCAATCCCAAGTAATGAACTTTTCTTTTTCAATTTTATCAATTTCGGACAGGTCTGTTTCGCTTAATATTATTTGTTCCATATTTCCTTTAAGAATTGATATCATGGTGTCGCGAAACTTTAGTGAGTCCATATCGTTTGTAAGAAGTTGTCGGATATTTGTAACCCGTTCGCGAACAGATTGTATTCCTTTTGAGATAATTTTTTCGTCAGTAACATTAAGAGAACGAACTAAATTCTCTAGGTTTGTGTCAAACAAAATAGTTCCATGATGTAAAAATCGATTTTTCATTCCAAATTGTGCATTACCCGAGAATTTTTTGTCATTGCAATGAAGGTCATTTCTTCCATGAAATTCTGCTGGTACACCCAAGCTTTTTAGAGCTTCGATTACAGGTTTTGTGAAATCACGGAAATCTTTTACTTGACCTGCATTTTTCCAAGTTATAAAACTAAATTGCCAGCAATCAGGATCAGTGTATACAGTTCCGCCGCCACTATTTCTGCGGATAATATCAATATCCTTGTCTTTTGCGAATTGTGAGTTTATTTCCTGAATTGTATTTTGAAAACGACCAATCATTAGTGTTGGTTTGGTTCTCCAGAACATAAAATATTCATCCTCAAATTCAGGATTTCTCATAATGTATTCTTCAACAGCAAAAGCATGTGAAGATCTCATGTGATTGTCAAATTCGATGTATTTCATAGTAGTTTGATTTTAGTAGTTTTTGTTTGAAAGTGTAGTGTGTATATGTGGGTTATAACTCGCATTTGCTCACTATCATTCTTAGTTACTTTGTATTCTTCACTTCTTTCATTCCTTCTAGTGCATTGTAAGAACTTCTCACGTACGGACCGGAAGCAACATATTTAAATCCTTTTTGCAAAGCAGTATTTTTGTAATTTTCAAAAATTTCAGGTGCCACATATTCTTTTAAAATTGCATGGTCATGAGAAGGAGGGAGGTACTGCCCAATTGTGAGCATATCACATTTGATGCTTACTAGATTATCAAAGAGACTAAAAATTTCATCTTCTTTTTCTCCCAATCCTAACATGATTCCTGATTTTGTGTAAATTTTTGGATTTTGTTCTTTAACATATTTTAAAACATCCAAGGATTGCTGATAATTCGCCATTGGTCGAGCAATTTCATATAGACTAGGTACAGTTTCAACATTGTGATTTATGATTTCTGGTTTTGCTTTAATTACAATATCTAATGCTTTTTGGTTTCCTTGAAAATCTGGAATTAATACTTCTATACTTGATTTGGGTAAAACTTTCCTGATTTCTTCAATACATTTTGCAAATTGTGTGGCACCTCCATCTGGCAAGTCATCTCTTGTTACAGATGTTATTACAACATGTTTCAAGTTTAACTTAAGAGCTGCTTCAGCAAGATGTTTTGGTTCTTCAGGATCAACCGGAGATGTTTTCCCTGTAGGAATTGCACAGAATTTACAATTCCTTGTACAAACTTCCCCTAAAATCATAAAAGTAGCAGTACTATTTCTGAAACATTCACCCATATTTGGGCATTTTGCATCCTCACAAACTGTATGAAGGTTTAAACTACGAAGCATGCTTCCCATTTCCTTCATGCTTGCATAGTCTAGTTTTTTGTTTAACCACTTTGGTTTTCTTTTATTCTCCACAGCAATGTTTTTTTTTACAAATATAAGGAAACTTAATTGGTCAGAAAGATAAAATCATTACTCTATTTAAATTTTCATTACAGAGTATTAAAAACCAATGTTTTTCAGGAATTTAGAGTTTGAGTTTGTTAAAATGCAAGTCTTACTTCTGCTCTAAGCATAAAGAAATCGTTTGGAGTCAAGTTAGTTTGGACTCGACTTCCAATAAGAGTTACTTTTAGATGGTGTTTTAAGGTTGAAATTCCAAGTTCAATATCTTGTTCGTTGGTTTTTACACCCTTTATTTGACCAACAGCTTTAATTCCAATATTGAATTTTAGTTTTCCAGGGAAGCGATGGTTGATTTTAGCATTCCAAAGAGGAAAGTCGGCAACATCAAGTCGCATGATTTCTCCTAAAAATAGGTTGCTGAATAATGGCATATATAAGGCATTTTGTGAAATGTCTGTTTTGCCGATATACGAAACATCAAATCTAGTACTCGATCCGTTTTGCCAGCTCATTATACGACCAAGATTAGCAATATAAATTACAGTATTATTATTAGACATATTTTGGTAAACACCACCTACTTTTGCAATAAAATCAAAAGGTAAATCCATATCAACAAATGCCCCAAGATAAAGCTTGTGGTCTGGAATGTATTTCTGATTGCCAAATTCATTGTAAAACAAAAACTGAACTTGTGAGAATTTAAAACTTTTATTATCAACGGAACCTGAACTAAATTCGTCATTGAAATCTGAAAATTCATCAGAATCATATAAAGATTGAGATTGGACTGGTTTCTTATATTGAGGATTCCAGTTTATTGCTATTCCTGCCAGATTAGTGTCGCCTGGTTTTTTTCCAATGTTTTCGGTATAATTTGGACTGATAATTCCATATAAATGTCTGTTGGAACAGAAAACACCCATTCTGGCAAAATTTTTCATTACAGTTCCACCACGAAAATTAATATTAAAAGCTCCGATAGTTTTATCAGCACTAATTCCAAGGATCCTTTCATCGAGAATTGGGAAACTGCCTAATTGAGTTTCGTGTAATCCTGCTTTTATTTTGAACTGATTATTAGAGTATGTGTAGAATACTTGCCTCATACCAAGGTGTTTTGATTTATTTGCATTTGTATCATTTGCAAAATCAGATGTTTTCCAGTTCTTATAACCTCCTTCTAGATACACATTATGGTTTTTTGCAAATGTGAAATCCAGAGCTCCTAAAACCATACCTCCATTAAGTTTAGTATTATCTGTATCATTAAATGGGCTTGTCATTATCCCAGGAGCCATTGTTCCTTCAATTGCCCATAAAATTGGGATGTCTTTATGAAAGGGAGTTAAATGGCCACCAAGTGTGCTTCTACAATCCATCTGTGAATAAGCAGCCTGTGAAAATAAAATTGTAACGAATAATACAATTGATCTATTTATCAGACTTAAGTTTGATTTTGCCATAATGTTGTTTTATCTTTTTATAAATATTATTGCTTTTTGTTTTGCAATCGCTAAGGCAATCGCCACACATAATGCATTCCTGATTATCTAATTTGGAGACTTTATTGTCACGAGTTATTGCATTAATCTTACATGAAGTATTACAAGTTTTACATCCAGAACATGAATTGTTTATACCTATAATTGATGCACCTGGGATTTTTGTAATCCAACCAAGGATTAAGCCTACAGGGCATATCGCTTTACAAAATGGTCGATAAATAAATAGCGATGAAATAAGCAATATGCCAAGTAAAATATATCCTGTAATATTAGGAGAGAAAAGATTAAAAGCGACTTTAAAAGGTCCAATTTTATTCCATAAAATTGTATGAGTAAACGTAAGTTGAATAATTAGTATTCCAAAAACGATGTATCTAATAATTCGCATAATTTTTTGAGCTTTTTCCGTTTGAAATATCTTTATTCTTCCGATATACAGAAATTCTTGTAGTGCTCCTAGATAACATATCCAACCGCAAAAAATCCTACCAAAAAAGTAGGTAATTGGAACAATACCAAGAAATAGAATTATAGCTTGCCAATTATGATTGAGTCCAAGAAAAAATAAATATGTATTTTGAAAACTTGAAATGATGCCACCCGCCTCTATAGAATCCTAGAAATACTATTGATAGAAGTAAAAATACATATCTCAAATTTCGTGTGGCTTTATACTTTACAAGTATACCAGCAAGTATTGTGAAAATGAGAATTGAAACAGCCCAAAGTGTACGATTATAACTAACAGGAGCCTCTATCACAGGTGGTTCTTCTCCAGTATATTCTGTAAATTCATCAGTATTTTCATCAAACTCGTCAAATTCATCAAACTCGTCAAACTCATCAAACTCATCAGAAGAATCAACAAGCATTTCACTTTGATTATTTTCATTATTGAGCTGAGTTTCCTCTTCTGTTTGTGCTGATAAATTATATGATAAAAATGCTAGGGTGAGAATCAGTATAAATCTAAAATATTTAATTTTCATTATGGTGAAATTTTGTTGTGATGAATTAGTTATACACGAATTTTAGCTTTTTACTTATACTTTAATTTCAACGAGCCAAACCCACCATCTTTATCGCAAACACGATTCGCATTTATCACGATGTTTTTACCATCTTTTTCAATAATCTTTACTTTAATTTTACGAGTCCAAACCATCGAAGATTCTTGCAACCAATCTGTAGTTCCTAGAATTTTCATGCCTTTCATTGTGAATTTAGTCTTTTCCATTCCAATAGGACAGCTCTTATGTGTTAAATTTACAGTAAATTTTATTACTAAAACATCTCCTACAGAGTAAGCTTCTTTTTCGTTTTTAGTAATTTCAAATTCTATTTCACAAGCTGATGCTTTTTGTGGTTGAAATGCAATTAGTAATAACCCAATTATTGGGACTAACAGTAATTTTGAACTTAGAATGTTTTTCATAATACTTATTTTTAGATTAAAGAATATGTTATTAAAGGATTGTTGAACTCTCTGTTTGCCTTGGGGCTTTTACAACCATTACTCTTACGATATGGTTTGAGTTATTATAAATGCAGTGTTTTATGTCTTTAGGGCTTTCTACAAGACAATCTGTTTCTACAGATTTTGTTTCATCACCAACCATAATATCAGCAGTTCCTTCAAGTATGTAAAAGAAAACATCGACAGGAGTGATGTGTTCTTTTAAACTTTCGCCTGGTTCTAGTTTTATGATCATAACTTGTGCCGAAGGTTTGTCGTATATCTTTCGAACATCAACCTGATGAGGCGTTTCAGCAATATTTGTTTCAGAAACTGTAACAATTATCATTGAATCATGAACATAAACTTCTTCAGTTTTAGTATCTATTGTATCATCAATTGCAATGTTTGCTTGTTGATTTTGACTGTTGTCGTTGATACATGATGCAAATACCAATACCAGTCCTAAAATTATTATTAATTTGAAATTTAAAATAGTCGTTTTCATAATTTCTTAGATTAATTTATTTAATTAGTTTTTTTACTACTTCTACTAAGGATTTCCCATTTTTAATTAAGTCAAATGAATGACTAGAGAATTGCCATTTTTTTACAAAGAGTCTTAAACTTCCCATTATGACAATTGAAAGTGCATTAGGATCAAGATCAGACCTAATTTCATTATTTATTTGACCTTGTTTTAGAATCTTTTGCATGATTTCTTCATTTTCTTTCATAATCCCTGAAATCTTCTCAATTAGTAATTTCTCATTTGTAAATATTGCTTCTGAGAAAATTACTGCAACTAGAGATGGGTTTTTTGTGAACTCCTGAAAATGTTTGTTGAATATATTTGAAATCTTTTCAACAGAATCGATATCTTTATTTAACTCCTCATTGAAAGCAAATTGACTGAAAGTTTTAAAAGTCTCAAGAATGCTAAGCAAAATATGAATCTTGTTTTTATAATGACGATAAATTGCAGGCTCTGAAGTACCAATTTTAGAAGCAATGTTCTTTATTGTTAGTCCCTGAATTCCATTTTGAGAAATTAAATCGAGTGAAACTTGTAAAATTTCTTTTTGCCTTTCCGTTTGCATAAGTATGAAGTTATAAATACATGGCAAAGTTAGTTAATATTAACTAACCTACAAAATTATTTTTTTAATAATTTCGATGGAAATGCATTTTAGAATAGTTAAGCCCTTGATGACCAGGAGCTAGGATTGCATTATAATAACTGAATTCTATATTTTTTTATACGATTTATTGTAAATGTCAGGCATCTTTGTTATGCCTTCCAGGCTATTGAGTAATTTTTCCTTGTCTAGACCATCTTGCATTAAACTTTTTATTGGCTCTACACCATTTTCTTCTAAAAATTTTGCAAGACTTCCAAAATAAATATGCTGGACAGAACCTTTTAATTTAGATTCTACTGAATTTACAATTTTAAGGATCTCTTTTTTATCTGATTCGAAAATTATATTGAGTTTTAAAGCTTCATTTAATGTGTTCTCAAGAATATTACGGCATTCATCCTCAGTTTTTAGATTCTGAAAAAACTCATCTTCAAGTTTTTGATTTGTCTTCTGATATGTTGCTATTTGTTCAACAAATTGATTAAATGCGGTGCTGTTATATTCTGCATTAACTTCTTTGTGTGGTTTAAATTTATATGATCTGTAATAAATTTCAAGTTCTTTTAAGTCTTTTGAGCACATTGTCCACAATGCCATTTCTGCAGGGTTTTCAACGAATGATAGATTAACTGTTGCATTAAGAGTGTTGCAATAATCGATTACTCTTGGTACTTCATGGCAGTTTGATTTCATAGGAGTAATGCTTAAAGACAAGCCTCTGCCACCAAGCAGAATGTTGTATTCTTCAATATTTGATTTTACTTTATCAAAATTTGCTCCTACACGTATCGATTCAAATAATTCTTTGTTAAGTGCATCAAAAGAAACGGTAATCGTAAAGTTTAATTCTTTTAGATAATTTCTGATTTTATCATTAAGAACTGTTCCATTAGTTACTACATGTAGTTTTGCTTTGGATTTAATTTTTAATAGTTCATCCCAAATTTTATAATAAGCATCAATTAAAAATGGTTCTCCTCCATAAAACTTAATTTCTTTGGCGTGAGGAAGGAATTCTCGTAATTGATCAACGAATTTTTCGTCGTAATGATTTTTTAATGGAGGTAGCTTTTCACGATACTTGCGAATAGTGGATGATACAATCCCCGAACACATAATACATTGTAAATTACATGTATTTGATAGCTCTAATTCAATTATCTTAGGATAAGTTACTTTGGTGCTTGCATAATAATCTGCATGCATGGATGGTAATCCAAAGAAACGAGATGTCTCAAACTGATGTCTGCAATATGCGCAACCCATTGAGAAATCATTATTTAACATATGTTCTCTAAGTTTATCAGCGGTTTTACCAAACCATATCTCTTTTATGTTGCTTTCAGGATAAGTGCCTAATACAGTATCTTGGTTTCTACAACAAACAACAGCCTGTCCACGACTATTAAAATAAAGGTTTACAAAGGGGTTGTAACATGCCAGACGCTTTGGTCCATGAAACCTAACTTTATTAAATTCTTTCATCTTTTTTGGAGACACTGAAAACTTCTCGCTTTTGCCTTTAGGATAACTCAAAAATGGAAGCTTTAGCCTTTGTGCTTTCTGATAGATATATTTAAGAAAGTCTGTACCTTTATTCATGATAAATATTAAAAAACAAATATACACAAGCTTTTATAAATTATCGTTATTGTTGACAAAAATTATCAATGTTCAATACTTAGAAACTGATGAATCCCGATAAAACAGAAATTGCAAGACTTATTATTTAATAATTACAATTTTGTTTTGTCATTTACAATCGAGAAAATATGGTGCTAATGCAATTTCATATTTTATCGAGGATCTTTATAATCCTCGCTCGCGTGGCTCGAAGAATTATAAATCCGACTAATAGGCGGATTTTATTCTTCAGGACTGATGAACCGTTAACTCACCCAACCATTCACCCCTAAATAGATTCAATTCACCCCAAAAAGCCTATTTTTGTAAACTAAAACAATCAATCTGACATATATATATGTAATTAACCACAAACAACTTGTAATAATTTTTTCGAAGCATTTTAATCCTTAAATTTGCATTGAATTTTGTTCAAACTATGAGAAGATTATTGAAAATAAGTTTATTATTTCAGGCTATTCTGTGTTTTAGTCTCATAGGTTCTGCGCAAACAACTTTGTATTCTGAGGATTTTGAAGATGCTAACGATGTTGTTGGAACTTCAGGATATAGCAATAATGTTTATACAGCGCCTGTAGATAATAATTGGTCTTTGTCTTTGATTGGAAGTCCTGATGTTAATGGTGCTGGAGACCATTGTTTAATTATTACAGGAAAAAAACTGGAGTGGAGAGATAATGCTTCTTCTGGGTTTTCTACTGCAGTTAAATGGTCATCTGCTGTGATTTCTGGAGCATATTCAAACATTAGTATTTCGCTTGACTATTATGTGACGGATGATTTTAACACAGGAACAGCAGGGTTGAGAATTCAATATATCATTGATGGTGGA
The DNA here is from genome assembly GCA_964622935.1 of uncultured Bacteroidales bacterium. Lineage (GTDB taxonomy): Bacteria > Bacteroidota > Bacteroidia > Bacteroidales > ML635J-15 > Bact-19. The sequence goes on from CAZUQY010000102.1 coordinate 8,765, forward strand.
TCTCCTGTCAATATTATTGCGGATAAGATTTCCGATTCAGGAGCTTTAAACGGTACTGCAACTGTGATTAGTCTTTCATGTACGACTAGCATTCAGATAATAGTTATTGGTTATACAAATGATAGTCCAAATGCAATTGCAACAATTGATAATATTTTAATTCAAGGCACCGGTTCCTGCACTTCTCCAACAACAGCTCCTTCAGGTATTTCATTCTCAAGTATTGGATGTACATCTATGGCTGTTTCATGGTCTGGTAATGGTAATGGTGATATGGTTTTGGTAGTTGCTAAAGAAAGCGGTTCAACCCTAACTGATCCTTCAAGTGGAGACACTTATACTGCGAGCACTACTTTTGGTTCTGGTACGCAAATAGGAACAGGCAATTATGTGGTTTATGATGCAGATGGAACAACACAATCTGTAACAGTAACAGGATTGACTGCTAATAAAACTTACAATTACGCAATTTATGCATATAATACAACTGATGAATGTTATTATCTTACAGAGCTCTCTGGCTCACAAGCAACATCAGGATCTGTTGCTACTCAGGCAAGTAGTCAGTCCTATTCTAATGTAAGATCTTGTCAGATGGATTTATCATGGACAAGGGGAAGCGGAGATGGATTGATTGTTGTT
>CAZUQY010000103.1:0-9288 GCA_964622935.1 uncultured Bacteroidales bacterium
TTAATAGTTTTCATTATATAGGATGCCTGAAATCCTGCGGCAATGAAAAATCTTCTGGTTACAGGTAATGTGTATGAATACATACCACTAATTTGTGTTGTGGTAATTGTTCCACCCCCTTGTACATCATTCATAAGATGTAATCCAACTCCGCCCTGTAAAGCATTCAAGTGCTGATCGTAAGAAGCACTGTAAGTAACGTAAGTAGGACCTAGTGCAGGCCACTGATTACGATAGTTCAGGCTTACTTTGGGACATTTTTCTGCGCCTGCAAATGCAGGGTTGAGATATAACGAGTTTGCATAGAACTGCGAAAAATGTGCGTCCTGAGCATTGACGAGCCCCCAACTGCCTACCAACAAGGCACTTAACATTATTAAGTAACGTTTGACCATAATATTTCTCTTAACAACAATGCGCAATATTAATAAAATTTCCTTTAAATCTAAAATATAAACTACAATAATAAGTTAATTTTGTCGTTTATGAAAATAAATTGATAAGTTTTTTTTATTTTTTTTATTTTATGAAAAAATTCCACGTTTTAATCACAGCCCTTTTTATCAACAGTTTATTAACAGCTCAGGTTGTTGTAATTTCTGATTCAATTTCTTGGCAAAATAATAAAACTTTTATAGATAACGATAATAGTTTGAAGAATATTTTATCCTTTGAGACTGCGCAGTATCGAAGTATTGATAATTTTCCTGTGTATTTTTATAAAACTCGAATTAATGGAAATGCGTATGTAGATGATATTGAATTAGTTAGTGCTGAATATGAAGTTATTAACAAAGATGAATTAAAGAATGTTAAATTTTTAGAAAATATTTCAGAATCTCCTGAAGTAAAATCATATATAAGTGTATCAAGGAAACAGCATTATATTGGATTTGAGTTAGTGCCTTTGAGAAGGAATCAATTTACGGGGGAAATTGAAAAGTTAAAACGTTTTGAATATAAAATACATTACAGCTCATCGCAAGGAATCCGTTCAGTTAAGTCATATGCTTATGCTAGTAAATTGGCATCTGGAAATTGGTATAAAATTAGAGTTGGAAAATCTGGTATTTATAAGTTAACATACAGCCAACTAGTTGAAATGGGATATACTAGCTTTTTGAACATCGGGGTATTTGGCTATGGTGGACTTTTACCTAAAACTGTTGGTGATGATATATATGATGATTTGCCGGAATTGCCTGTATACAAGGTTGATGTAAACTTAAATTCTGCTTTTGATAGTGGCGATTATTTATTGTTTTACGCAGATGGACCTCATAATATAACTTGGGAGACTGACGGAGATGTCAGTCATGAGTATCATGCTTATTCAAACTATTCATATTATTTTGTTTCAGATCGAGGTACTTGGAAGCAGCCATCATCTCAATCTTCGTTGGCTTCTTACGATCAGGTGGTCGGTACTTTTGATGATTATGATTTCTTAGAAAAGGATTCTATAAATCTTTTGAATAGTGGAAGAACACTGTTCTGGAGAGAGTTTGATTATTATTTATCTTATAATTTTACTAAGAGTTTTGATAATGTATCATTGTCTGACACAGTAGAAATTCAAGTAATGCTTGCTGCAAGATCAAGCGCTGCTAGTTATTTTAGTCTTATTATTAATGGTATAAGTAAAGGGCCTATTGATATCGCTGCAACTTCGAGTAGTTCATTAGCTCTTTATGCAAAAGGAAATGATGAAAATACTTTTAAAATTAAACCAACATCTAATACGTTTAATCTTAGTGTGACATACACAAAAACTAGTTCTAACTCAAAAGCTTGGCTAGATTATATTTCATTTAAATTACGACGTCAACTGAAACTCAGTAATAATTATGTAAAGTTTAGAGACCTTAGTTCTGTTTCTGCGGGGAATAAAGCTCAATTTAAAATTTCCAATTCGGGTTCATCAACTGTAGTTTGGGATATTACTGACAGAGTTAATGCGACTAAGATTAGAGGTGGCTTGAGTGGTTCAGAGTATAGTTTTAATGCTGATGCAAGCGAGCTTAGAGAGTATATTGCTTTTAATCCATCAAGTTCGTTTCCATCGCCTGAAATTACTGCAAGTGAAGAAATTGGTTTAGTAGCAAATCAAAACCTTCATTCATTATCACCTGCTGAATTAGTAATTGTTACACATCCTAGTTTTATTTCTCAGGCTGAAAGTATCGGTCAGTTACACGAGACATATGATGGTATGAGTGTAATTATTACAACACCTCAAGAAATTTACAATGAATTTTCTTCGGGTACTCCTGATGTTTCTGCAATTCGCAATTTCATGAAGATGTTATACGATAGAGCTGCAACTGAGGATGAAATTCCAGAGAATCTTTTATTATTAGGAGATGGTAGCTATGATAATCTTTCTATTGATCCGGCAGCAACAAATTTTATACTTACCTACGAGTCAGAGTCTTCTCTTGCTCCAACAACTTCATATGTTTCGGATGATTTTTATGTTTTTCTTGATGATGGAGAAGGCTCAGTGAATGGATCTCATGATATAGATGTCGGAATTGGAAGGCTTCCGGTAAAATCTGTTGAAGAGGCTGATGGATTTGTGTCAAAGCTAGTTTCATATTACAGTAGTGTAAGTTATGGAAGTTGGAAAAATAAGATTTTGCTTATAGGTGATGATGCCGAAGGAGGCGAGACAATACATCAAACTCAAAGTGCCACATTAGGGGCGCAAATTGATGAGGAATATCCTGTCTTTAATCTGGAGAAGTTGTTTTTAGATGATTTTGAGCAAGTGTCAACTGTACAAGGGCATAAATATCCTGATGTTAATCAAGCAATTACTGATAATATAAATAATGGTGTGCTTGTTGTTAATTGGATTGGCCATGGTAACGAAAAAGGATGGGCTCACGAAAGTGTTCTTACCCTTAGCATGATTAGTAGTTGGCAGAATATCAATAAGTATCCTATATTTGTTACAGCTACCTGTGAATTTTCTCCATGGGATCATCACGATCTTGTTTCAGCAGGCGAAGAGGTACTGTTAAATCCAAACGGTGGTGGAATTGGTTTGTTTACCACAACACGATTAGCTTTTTCTACCAGTAATGCAAATTTATCATATAAGTTTTATAAAGAGATTTTTACAAAGGATGATAATGGAAGAGTTTTTCCTATTGGATTATCAGTAATAAGGGCAAAAAACTTTTTGATTGGAGACACAAACAAACGAGTATTCTCTTATTTGGGTGATCCGGCAATGCGCCCATCTGTTCCATCATATGTTGCATATACTACAAAAATAAATGGTGTTGACGCTGCTAGTTTTAATGATACTATTCAGGCAACATCGCTTGTTACTTTTGAAGGCAAGATTACTGACCCTGATGGCAATCTTGCTGATGATTTTAATGGTATTATTTATCCTACGGTTTACGATAAAAGAATGGAATACACTACCCGTGGCAATGACGGTTATTCTCCATTAGTTTATACTGCTCAGAAAAATATCATTTTTAATGGACAGGCAAGTGTAGTTAATGGGATTTTTAGATTTCAATTTATTGTGCCGGTTGATATAGCATATTTCTATCAAAACGGAAAGGTTAGTTATTATGCGCAAAACGGTAGCGATACAGAAGCTGCAGGATATGACAACTCTTTTATAATTGGGGGGTCTGCAAATAATAATCTTAATGATAATGAGGGGCCTGTTATAGAGCTGTTTATGAATAATGAACAGTTTATACCTGGTGGAATAACAGATGAGAATCCATTAACGCTTGCGCAAATAGCAGATGAGTCTGGTATAAATACTGTTGGAAGTGGTATTGGACACGATATTACTCTTACTTTTGATGAGAATACTTCAGATGTGATTGTAATGAACAAATTTTACGAATCAACTATCGATGATTTTACCTCGGGTGAAGTTAATTATCCAATGTCTGAATTGGCCTTGGGACCACATACAGTTAAAGTTAAGGCTTGGGATGTTTTGAATAATAGTGGAGAGGCTGTTACAGATTTTATTGTTGCAAATTCTGCGGAATTGGTAATCGACCATATTTTTAATTATCCAAATCCATTTACAACAAGTACCGACTTTTATTTTGATCATAACCAACCAAATCAGGTTTTGGATGTAATAATTCAGGTTTTTACTGTCTCAGGAAAACATATTAAAACCATCGAAGATGTTGTTGTTAGTGATGGTTTCCGCAGTCAAGCTATTCATTGGGATGGTAAAGATGAATATGGAGATAATATTGCTAAAGGTGTTTATGTCTATAAAATCAAGGTTCGCAATCCGACAGGAAACGTTGTAGAGGAATTCGAGAAACTTGTAATTCTTAATTAATTTTCAATTTTTAATACTATTTTAATAAAATCAACGTTACATCTTTATTAAGGCGTTTGGTTTAAAATATTATTAATATATTTGTACAAAATAAATTATAACGAGAAATGATTAAGAAGATAAGTTTAGTATTTGTTTCATTGTTAAGTTGTTACTCTGTGTATTATGCACAAAACCTTATTGAAAATGATGTTGTTGGGAGAGATGCTCCTAACACAATTACAACTACGGTACCGTTTTTATTAATTGCCCCTGATACTCGAGCAGGAGGTCTAGGTGATGCTGGAGTAGCAACAACTCCTGATGTAAATTCTCAACATTGGAATCCTGCAAAATATAGTTTTATAGAAAAAGATGTTGGTGTATCTATTTCTTATACTCCATGGTTGCGTCAGCTTGTTTCTGATATGAACTTGGCGTACGTGTCTGCATATAAAAGAGTTAATGAAGAGAATGTTTTTAGCGCATCTTTACTTTATTTCGATCTTGGTAGTATTCAGTTTCGTGATGAAACAAATGCTTTATTACGTGATTTTACTCCGCATGAATTTGCAGTGGATTTTGGTTATTCAAGACTTTTAGGTGAAAAATTTTCGGGAGCTGTTGTAATGCGTTTTATTTATTCAAACCTTACAGGTGGTATTGAAGTTCAAGGCAGTGAGTCATTTCCAGGAAAAACTGTTGCTGCCGATTTTGCTTTATATTATCACAACGATGAGATAGAAATTGGTGGCATGCCCGGAATATTGATGTGGGGAATGAACATAAGTAATATTGGTGGAAAGATTTCATACACTACTAACGAGTATCGCGATTTTATTCCTACAAATTTTCGTACAGGTTTAGGGTATGTTATGAAAATTGATGATCATAACGAGTTTATGGTTACAGTTGATTTTAATAAGTTATTAGTTCCAACCCCTCCTGTTTATTATAGTGCTGGAGATACATTGTCTAATGGAGATGTTGTTTTGCCGAGTGATGAAATCATCAAATATGGTAAAGATCCTAATATTTCGATTGGAGCAGCAATGTTTAGCTCATGGACTGACGCACCAGGTGTGGCGACAGCTTTTGTTAAGGATGGTCAGGCTTCACCTTTTCGCGAAGAGCTTGCTGAGTTTACTATTTCTACAGGCATTGAGTATTGGTATGATAGACAATTTGCTTTACGATTAGGATATTTTCATGAGCACGAATATAAAGGAAATCGTAAATACTTCACAGTTGGAGCCGGATTAAAAATGAATGTCTTTGGACTTGATTTTGCATATCTTATTCCAACAACTCAAGCCAATCCTTTACAAAACACATTAAGATTCACCTTAATATTTGATGTTGGTGGATTATCAGACGAAAATATTTAGGATGAACTTTAGAGTTGGCAATGGTTATGATGTTCATGTTCTCCAGGATGGTCTAGATTTCTGGTTAGGTGGAGTAAAAATTTCTCATACAAAAGGTTGTGTTGCACATTCAGATGGAGATGTATTGATACATGCAATATGTGATGCTTTACTTGGTGCAGCAAATCTTCGAGACATAGGTTATCATTTCCCGGATACTAATAAGGAGTTTAAAAATATTGACAGTAAAATATTATTAAAAAGAACAAACGAACTTCTGAAGCAAAAAAACTACTTGATTGGAAATATTGATTCTACAATAAGTCTTCAAAAACCAAAAATCAAAGATTATATCCCTATAATGCAGGAAGTACTTGCTAATGTGCTGGGTCTTGATCAAGATCTGGTTTCTATTAAAGCAACTACTACTGAAGGCCTTGGTTTTGAGGGTAGGGAAGAGGGCATTAGTGCAATAGTAACAGTTTTGATTTATAAAGATGGAATTGCTGATTAAAAGTATTGAAGAGTTAAACATCTTAAAAGCATCAGACTCCTTGAGTTTTATTTATTTTAAAAATGATCGATGTTCGGTTTGTGATTCACTTTTGCCGCAATTGCAAAAACTGACAGACTCCTGGGGAGAAAAAGTTTATATTGTAGATTGTTTTGACTATCCTGAAATTGCTGCGCAAAATTTAGTGATGAGTGTACCTGCTCTAAAAGTTTATTTTGCGAAACAGGAAGTTATTAGCATGATTCGTTTTGTAGATATGTCTAAGTTGGAGCAAGAGTACATAAGAATCAAGAAGTTGATCTTTTAAAACTTTAAGCAGAATACGAGAGAATCCAAAAACTGATTAAGTAATATATAGAGGTTTATATTCCACCGTATTCAATTCAGATTGAGCAAATACGGTGAGATTTATTATTTGAATAAAAGAAAATAAGAGAATTGATAATCTTATTAATTGCAATTATTTAATGATTTTGAGTGCTTTGTCCACGGCATTTAACTTGTTTTCATCTTTGGGACACCCGTTTTAAATGTGAGTTTTTTAACATTCTTTTTGAGGTCACAAATACGTTCAATGCCGTGCTTATTATTCGGAGCTCCGAGCGCAGGCACGGCAAAACAGCGGGTCAACTCAGGCCTTGTGAACGTCAAGCTTATAGAACAGTAGCCAGCCGACATGTCGTTTAAAATCAAAGCAAAGAAAGGCCTATGGATTGGGGTTTTGATTTTACCAGGTGGCTATACTGTTCTTAAGTTTGAACGGAGCGGGTGGACAGCATTGTTTTACCTAGCCTTTTTGTTTCTTTTGGGCAATGACAAAAGAAAAAGACACCTAGGCTTAGATAAAATGGTTTGTATTAATACAAAAAAATGAAAACAAGAGCTCTTGGGACACCCAAAAATAAAAATAATATAGAGTTCTGCAATGATTTCAGAGTGTGTTCTGAAAAAGTGCGGAAAACATGAACTTGGTGCTTAGTGTCCCTGCATTGAAAGTTTTTTTCGACGGACGTGAAATTATTAGTATGATACGTTTTGTTGATCTTTTGAAACTTCAAGCAGAATACGAGAGAATCCAAAATCTGATAAAATAATACCTATTGTTCTTTATAAGGCTAATAGGTTTATATCTTACCGTATTCGGTTATGATGCATCGAATACGGTAAGATATATTTGATAATTATTTAATGATTTTGAGTGCTTTGTCCACGGCATTTAAGGTTGGTTCTCCAGAAATTTTATTTCCAACGGCACCTTTCATCCATTCCTGAGGGATTATTTGTCCTTGTAAAAGCATTCGGGTAATTTCATTAGCAAATTGTCTGTTTTTTACGTACTGTTCAATTTGGAATTCTATCAAATGACCAACCGGATAATTTGCCAAATAAAGTGGAGAGGTAATCATATGTGAATAAATTGCTAGTATTGGGGAGTCTTTAATTCCAAAAACAGGATAGTAGTAATTGTTCCAAACTTCAATAGATAATTTAATTACAGCTTCTTTAAGTTCTTTTGGATTTGCGTCTGGATTTTCGTACATCCATTGCCAAACATACATATCAAGTAATGAGACACCCATGATTTCGTATGCTGACCAACAATTATCGAGAGCTGCGAGTGCATCGGTTTCTTGGCGGTTTGCCGGACTTGCTTGTCCTAGAAGTTTCAAATCGTTTGCCTGAAACAGAAAAGCGATAGCTTCTGTAAAAGCAGTATTAGGAACTCCTTTTAGCATGTAGTAGTCGATGTCATAAAGAGTTATTGTTTGCTCAACATTATGTCCCATTTCATGAGTTGCAATATTATAACCTTTATAGTCCATTCCTGCTTTTGGTATTCTGGTTCTCAGGTGAGCATTATCGCCTTTCATTTCCGATCCCCATGCATGACCGGCTCCTCTGGCAGGATCAACACTTATTCGAGAAGCGATCTCCGAAGCTTTATTGCGTGACCAGCCAAGGGCAATAAGCATGCGGGGTATATCTCTTTCAAATGCTGCGGGATTTGGATACTTGCGTCTTGTAGTTTTATTCAAGTCTTCTTCGTTTATGTTAGCTCTTCCTTTAAATCCGTCGTACCATATGTCGAATGGCTCTAGCTCTCTCCCGAGTCTTGTTTTTATTAATTTTGCAACTTCGGCAATCTCTGGTGAAGTTATAAATTCTATAAATAAGGTCTCGATTTCCTGACGTGTTAACTCCATTGACTGATCATAGGCTCTTTCAATATAAGTAGGATATACAGGATTGTATTTGTCCATTGCCGATAATGCCTTAAAATTGTGCAACAGGTGCTCATACCTTGTGTATGGCTCGGAAGTAAAGCTAACCTCAATATCATCCTTATAAAGTTTGTTACTTGTCGGGTTCCATTGATAATCACCTTTGTTGATAACCTCTTGAGGTATGTCCTGATATACTATGTTAAGCATTATATTGTAAATCATTTTTTGTTTTTCGAGACCTCTTTTTGAATTATAGTTTGATTTTAATTCATCGCGAAGACCCCAATGAGTAATTAGTATCATGTCTTCAGGAAATAGTTTTTCCATATTATCATTTACTAAATTACCCATGTAAATATTGTAATCAGCAATATATGTGTCGGCATTAGTTGCAATAACTGATGCATTCTGTTGCAGATCGGCAGGTACTCTTGAGATAAACATATCACCGAGTCTTGCATAAGCCCAGTCTTTTCTAGACCAGTTTGCTGCATTTTCTGATTTCTCGGTTAAGGAATAAGATGGAAAGTTAAGTGCTATGTAAAACGCCATTTTATTTTGAAATAGATCTTCGGTAAGGTGAGAGGATGGAGAGTAAGCTCCCATAATGTTGTCAACGTAACTGGTCTCACCCATGTCAAGATGTAAAGGCTCCATTAATTTTACGGTCATTGTATTGTAAAGCCCCAAAATAATTTCAAAATTTCTTTCTATTTTTTCGAATGCAATATCGAGTTCAGCAGAGTCGGAAACAAAACTTTCTAGACAAAAAGTTTGAAAGTCTTCTACTGTGCCATCCTTATCTTGCCAAAGTGATGCTACTTGCTTTACTTATTGGCACGGTAAGTAGCATCAATTTATTAT
>CAZUQY010000104.1:0-9192 GCA_964622935.1 uncultured Bacteroidales bacterium
CATCTAACCAATATGATTTTTTTTACTAGCTAAATTTCACTATATTTGTATTTGGTCATCACTGGAAAACTTTTTATTTAAAAAAATTGTCATAATATATAAATTTGAAAACAATTGTTTTGACTTTCTGTTTTAATACTAACTCTCAATTAGGAATTATTATTACTTATGGGCATATCAAATATAAATATCGCAGAACAAATCAAAAAAACCGGTCTTAAATTGACCACTCAAAGAATTAAAATCCTTGAAGCGATTTATTATTTAAAAAACCATCCTTATGCCGAAGATATTATAAAACACATACAAGCTGACAATCCAGCAATTTCTCAAGGAACAATTTATAAAACGCTAGATACATTTGTTGAAAAAGGAATAATTGGCAAAGTAGAGACCTCAGGCGGAACATTTAGATATGATGGAATAACAAAAATGCACCATCACTTACAAGAAGAAGGAAATTCAAGAATTGAAGATTACTTTGATGAAGATCTAAATCAATTGCTTGTGAATTACTTTTCTAGCAAAAACATTCCAGGCTTTAAAGTACAAGATGTTAAACTACATATTAAAGGAAAATTTAAAACTTAACTATATTATAACCAATTAAAAACTTAATAAAAATGGAAGAGAACGACAATGTAATTGCAATGCCTCGCATTAACGAAAGAGCACCAGAATTTAAAGCAGTAACAACTCAAGGGGAAATTCATTTCCCAAATGATTATGAAGGAAGTTGGACTATTTTATTTAGTCACCCTGCTGACTTTACGCCAGTATGCACATCAGAATTTATGACTTTTGCAAGTCTTGAGGGCAAGTTTGCTGAAGCAAACTGTAAACTTATTGGCTTATCGATTGATGGGTTATATAGCCATATAGCATGGTTACGCACAATCAAAGAAAAGATTGAATACAAAGGAATGAAAAACATCGAAGTTAATTTTCCTTTAATAGAAGACATAAAAATGAATGTTGCCAAGAAATATGGAATGATTCAACCTGGCGAGAGCGACACTAAGGCAGTTAGAGCAGTATTCTTCGTTGATCCAAAAGGAATGGTTAGAGCAATGATTTATTATCCACTAAGTCTTGGACGTAACTTTGATGAGTTATATAGAGCTCTTATCGCTATGCAAACCGCTGACGAGTTTGGAATCGCAACTCCAGCTGATTGGGTGCCAGGAGACGATGTAATTATTGGCCCTGCAGGTTCATGTGGAGCAGCTAAAAAAAGAATGGAAGATTCTGAGATAGATTGTAAAGATTGGTTCTTCTGTACTAAGAAATTAGATAAAGACAAAGTTCTTAAGGCGATCTTAAAAAAATAATAGAAAGAAAAAGAAAAGCGCAATGGAAATTGCGTTTTTTTTTGCTAATAACAATTAATTATTCTGGATTTTCAATTTCATCACTAACTTTATAAAGTATATCATTCATATGCGCCATAACACCAAAGCCACAAACAAAGTCATCATTTGCTTTCGCAGATACTCTATTATCCATAAATTTAAAAAAGATCATACAGATTTCATCATCATAGTTTTGTAACAAATACACATAAATATCACCTTTTTTCTTTGCAACCCCCTCAGCACCTGCCCAATGAGAATTTGGACCATAAGTCAATTCAATCTTAAATTTCAAACTACCATCATCTAATTCTTCAAATGTTGCAGTTCCTCCGTTTTGCATCAATTGTGGAGGATATGTTTCGTCAGGTAATAAAAATCTAGATAAAGAATAATATGTAAGCTTATACGTCCCAGTAATATCATCTGAACAATATTGGGCCATATCTTTATAAGTACTTACAGCAAGAAAACTATCATCCCCCTCTGTTATTTTTAACTCGACATCAAAAGACTTCTCATTACCGTACCACTTTCCAATAAAAGTGTTATCCACCTTCTCCAAATAAAAAGTACCGGTATTCTTATCATTACAATATTCTTCAATAATAAAAATATTATCGTAAATATTTCCCTCTAGACTTAAAAAAATCTTTTGGTTCAAATACCTGTATTTTCCCACAAATTCGCCTGTAAAATAATCTACGGGTTCAATAAACATCTCAATATCATAGCCGCCAATATTTCCAGTAAGCTTAGGCAATTCGTCAGCAAATACAAAACACGCAAAACAAATGCTTAATAACAAAGTCAAAATGAGCTTTTTCATTATTTCAATGTTTAATTTTCACTAATTTCTATTCGTCTGATTCAAATTCTTTAACCTTTATAAGATTATGATCCATATATGCTCTTGCACCAAAGCCGCAAGCAAAATTTCCATTTGATGTTGCATAAACACCTTTCTCTGAAAATTTGAAAGTAATCTCACATGCATCACCCTCTTCATCCCAAAGGACTTCGGAATATTTGTATACATCTCCGTCTTTTACTGCAACACCTTCTGCGGAAGCTAGATGAAATGTTGGTCCACAAACTAGGTCTATACTAAATTTTAAAGTGTCATCATCTAACAACTCAAAACTTGAAGTACCTCCATTATAGCCTAATTCGTAATATGGACTATCTTCTGTTGCAAAATAATCATTGATATAGTAATAATTTACTTCGTATGTTCCTGAAATATCTCCATTACATTCTTCTGAAAAGTCTTCATCGCTTTTTCGATCTAAAAGACTTTCATCACCTTCACCAACAAACAACTCAACTTTAAAAGCTTTTTCATCATTTGTCCACCATCCAGCAATTCCTTCACTTGACACATCCAGAATAAATGTTCCAGTTTGTTTTTCATTATAAAACTCTACTATATATAAAACATTACCATAATTAGTGCCCTCTATATTCAAGTAGTTTTTTTGACTTAAATATCTATACTTTCCAGTAAAATCGCCAGTATTATAATCAGAGGAATCAATAATCATTTCTATATCATATCCGCCAACATTTCCTTTTAAATTCAATTGTCCTTCGGCAAAACAAATAGAGCTAAATAAAAGGCTGATAAAAATAAAAATAGTCGATTTTTTCATGGTTGTAATTTATCTATTAGTTATTATAAAAAAAGGAACCTAAGGTTTTCAAAGTTTCCTTTTATATTATTCCTCTTCTTTTAATTTTGATTTTGGCCCAACGCGAATTGGCACATTGAGCATCATATTCATTTTTACAGCATTCCCTTCCACTAGTGCCGGTTTAAACTTCATAGATTGCAAAATACGAGTAAATTCCTCATCAACACCATACTCTAAGCCTGAAATTATTGAAACACCACTAACCGTTGAATCTGCTTCGATATCGAAGCTTACCATTATTTCTCCATCTACCAACGCGTCTATAGCATCTTGGGTATATTCCATCTGATTCCATAAATCAACAATAAATTGATTTACACCACCCGGATATTCCGCATCTCTATTATAGTCAAGATCCATATTTTGAGGATCGGAATAATCCTGAGCAAAACTGCTGAAACTAATTGTAAATATTGAAAGTAAGATTAATGCTTTTTTCATAATAATGTTTTTAATAAGTATTCCAATAAACAAATATCGTACAATTTTTTTTATTACAACTAAAATAATCTACTATCCAACACGGCATATTGTAATTAAATTGGTATAATTGTAAATCATAGCAACTGAAAAACTTATTAAATGCTGTTTAATTCAATAGACTTTGCAATATTCCTGCCTTTAGTTTTTTTGGGATACTGGTTTGTTTTCAAGAAAAACCTGAAGTTGCAAAATTTGTTTATTGTTGTTGCAAGCTATGTATTTTACGGATGGTGGGATTGGAGATTTTTATCCTTAATTATTTTCAGCACTATAGTAGATTATTCTGTGGGATTGGCAATGTCAGGTAATATTAGTGAGAAACGTCGAAAAATATTACTTCTTATCAGCATTTTTGTTAACATCGGTTTTTTAGGATTTTTTAAATACTTTAATTTTTTCGCTGATAGTTTTGTAACTGCATTTAGTGTTTTCGGAAAAGAATTAAGCGTCACTTCATTAAAAATAATTCTACCTGTTGGCATTAGCTTTTATACTTTTCAGACTCTTAGCTACACCATTGATGTTTTTCGAAAAAAACTTGAACCAACAAAAGATTTAATTGCTTTTACAGCATTTGTGTCATTTTTCCCACAATTGGTTGCAGGACCTATTGAGCGTGCAACAAACCTACTACCTCAATTTTACAAGAAAAGATCTTTCATTTATTCGGATGCCGTTGATGGATTAAGACAAATCCTGTGGGGATTATTTAAAAAAATTGTAATTGCTGACCGCAGTGCTGAATATGCTAACTGGATATTTAATAACTCAAATGATTTGAGAGGTGGAACATTAATCTTAGGAACCGTGTTTTTCGCTTTTCAGATTTATGGAGATTTTTCAGGATATTCAGATATTGCCATTGGTACAGCACGACTTTTTGGATTTAACCTAAAACAGAATTTCGCATTTCCATACTTTTCACGTGACATTGCCGAATTTTGGCGAAGATGGCACATCTCACTTACAACATGGTTTCGTGATTACATTTACATTCCTCTTGGAGGAAGCCGAGGCAGCAATTGGAGCAAAATTCGTAACACCCTGATAATTTTTGTCGTTAGTGGTTTTTGGCATGGTGCAAACTGGACTTTCATTGCTTGGGGACTGGTAAATGCAATATATTTCATTCCACTGCTATTACTAGGTGGAAATAGAAAAAACCTTGATACTGTTGCAAAAAACAAATTCTTTCCCAGCATCAAAGACTTACTCATGATGGGCTCTACTTTTGCATTAAGCCTTTTTGCATGGATATTTTTTAGAGCAGACGATTTGAGCCATGCTTTTAGGTACATTTCTGGGATTTTCTCCGACACAATGTTTTCTTACACTTCCATCGACAAAACTGCAAAAGTTCTTACTACAGTAATACTTATAGTGTTTTTTGTAATAATCGAATGGATTGGACGTAATAATAAATATGCAATCGAAAAGATTGGATCTACAAAATATAGAATTATCAATTGGGGTTTCTTCTATTTGATCATTGCATTGATTTTTGTTTTTGGTGGTGTACAACAGGACTTTATATATTTTCAGTTTTAGATGAGGAAATTTTTTACTAAAATATTGTTTTTTGTGTTGCCGATTATTTTAATCGCAATGCCTCTGGATTATTTTATTTCTTCAAATTTAAAAAAATCTGTTGTTCACGTGGATGGAGAATTCTTAGTTTGGAACGATATTTATTCAGACAATATTGATGTAGATATTGCAATATATGGTTCATCAAGAGCATGGGTGCATATAAGCCCAGTGATTCTAAAAGACAGTCTTGGTATTGATGCATATAATTTTGGAATAGATGCACTTAACTTTAAATTTCAATACTTCAGGCACCAACAATATCTCAAATACAATCCAAAACCTAACTATATTATCGTTTCCGGTGACTCATTTAGTTTTGAACGAGAAGAAGGTTTTTATAACTATGAGCAGATACTTCCCTATATGTTATTTGATAAGGATTATCTTAAAAATAGAAAAACTTTTAATGTTTATTCTTGGTTTGATTACTATGTCCCGCTTTTAAGGTACTTCGGCCAAACATGGGATATTGTAAGAGCAATAAACGTTGCCGTCGGACTTGAGAATGATCCTCCTGCACGGATAGATGGTTACATGGGCATGAATCGTCCATGGAATGATGATTTAGAAAACGCCAAAGATGAATATGGAACCTTAAAAGTAAAAATTGATGATGAACAAATTGCTCTCTTTGATAGATTTTTAATAGAATGCGAGGATAGTGGCATACAGGTGATTTTGGTCTATTCTCCGTCATACTTTGAGAGTAGAAAATTCATTAATAACCATGAAGAAATCATTAATGTTTGGGAAGAATTTGCTGCAATACATGATTTATTGTTTTTAGATTACACTCAGGACACAATGTGCTATAATCGCGATTATTTCTATAACTCATCTCATCTGAATAAAACTGGTTCAGAATTATTTTCTTCAAAACTAGCTATAGATTTGAAACCATTTATAAGTCATTGATATTACTATTTTTAGGTTAATACTTATCTTATAAATGTGCAATTTAGCCTTACGCAAAAAATAATAAAATAGGCCAGTAATGAAATTTAAGCCATTTGCGTTTTTTATTGTTAAAAGCATATAAAAAAGTAAAATAAATATTATTTTTATAAAAAATATTAAGTATTCCAAGAGCACTAAAATGAATTCAAAAAGAAAGTTATTATTAATTCAGCCATAATGGGAATTGAATCAGCAAGCTGAAAAATTTTATCATAACATGTTTTTTTCAAAGAAAGCATTTTCTCCACCATTGGCATTATCTACAATTGCGACAAGTGCAAAGAAGTATTTTGACACAGAGATTTGGGATGAAAACACAATGGGATTAGTAACAGATGCTGAAATTGACTTAAGTAGAATTTCATTAGTCGCTATTACAGGTTTCACAATACACTATGGTAGACAAGTTGAAATCTCAAGGTACTTTAGAGATAAAGGCATTACTGTTGTTGTTGGAGGTTCCGGTGTGGCAGATGACCCAGATGATTATAAAGAGCTTTTCGATGTAATCTTTATTGGTGAATCAGAGAGGACTTGGCCTGCATTTTTAGAAGATTATATTAATGGAGATTATAAAGATTTATACTTTGAAAAAGAAAATGTTGATCTCGCTGAAACACCGAAACCTGATTGGTGTAATCTTATTCCAACTTTGAGCACTGACTACATTTTAGGTAGTGTACAATCAAGTAGAGGATGTCCTTTCTCTTGTGAGTTTTGTAATATTTGGCGTCGCTTTGGACGAAAAGTTAGATGTAAACCAATTGAAAATGTTCTTGATGAAATTCATCAGTTGGTCGATAATGGTGTGGAAAATATTTTGTTTTGTGTTGATAATTTTGCTGGTAACATAAAATATGCAAAGTTGCTACTTAGAGAATTAATAGCACTAAATTCTAAACTAGAAACTCCACGAAAGTACCACTGCGAAATATCTTTAAATATTGCCAAGGATGATGAATTGTTAAGATTATTAGGTGAAGCAAATGTTAGCTATTTATTTATTGGTGTCGAATCTCCAAATAAGAGCAGTTTGATAGAAATGAATAAAGTGCAAAATTTATTTGAAGATATAGTAGAAGCATGTAAGAGAATTATGTCTTATGGTTTAGTAATTGAAGGGTCAATGATAGTTGGTTTTGATAATGATGGCCCAGATATCTTTCAACAACAATTTGATTTTATCCAAGCTGCTGCAATACCTGTAATTAGGATGCATATGTTGAAGGCATTTCCTGGAACATCTCTTTGGGATAGATTAAACGATGAAGGAAGGATTTACACTAATCAAGTAAAAGAAAAAGAGAATATATTTTTATATGAAAAAGTCACGAATATTATCCCTAAACAGATGTCGAGAATTGATCTTTTTGAAAACTATATTGTTCTACTTGAAAAGCTTTACGATTGGGATAATTTCCTTATTAGGCTTAGAAGGTTTGTGTTAAATATTCGTTTTACCGAGTCTCTAAGTAAGGATAGTAAACAAAAAACTACACTTCCTGATATATTCATTAAGTTTATTAATCAATTTGAGGGTAAAATAAAAGATGAGATTGAAGATATTTTTCTTTTAACTTTATCAAGAGTTCCTAATAAAATATATGAAGTTATTACTATTATTAGTCGTCATCAGACAGAAGCCATGAATTTGCCTAGTTTTATTTCTATGCTCAATAATCAAATTGATGAGGAAAAGCTACAGCAGAATTCTCTTAATTAGATTTAATAGTCTTATAATATTGAAAACTCTAAAATATCTCTATTGACATTTGTATGATAGACATGAGTTAAGTTTAAGCCACATTCTTTTCCTAAAGTCTTATATTCTTTTTCTGTTCTTTCAGCGCCGTCAGTTAAAATCATGAAATTCAGATTCATCCAATTTGCTTTATGATCAGAACCATCTTCAGGCAAAACATTCTCAATAATCAGCAGTCTCTTATCTTCAATGGGAATATTACTACCATTTTGTGAAACCATTGCTTTTCTTACGTTTTGCAACAATATTTTCACTTTTTTCTCTGTCCAATTAAGAATGACATTCTTCTTAGTATATAAATCTGCAATGTCTGGTATTTCAATAAAAAAATCCCCACACATTTTTTGTGTTTTTTGACCTTTGTTAATCGAAACATTTTCATCAAAGGTTCCTTTCAGATCAAACATAACACCATGTGTCTTTTCATTGCTTTCAAGTATTGCCTCTAAGAATGAACCTGTACCACATCCTATGTCCATTACAGTATGGAATTGAGAAAAGTCGAATTCTTTCACCAAATCTTTATTCTCGACTTTCCATATCTTCAACATGGCATCATGAAAAGTATCTAGTAAGCTAGGTTTGTCTTCTAAAAAACTTAAAGTGCCATCTTTTAATGTAGGAGAATACTTTTCGCTATGACCATTTTTAATAATTCTATCAAGGTTTCCCCAAGGCTCATATCGATAGGGGCTCCCATTTAAACGTGTTTCAGATTTTTTAGAAAAAGGATGGTCATCACTAAGAAGTTTTCCTAATTCAGTTAAACGATATTTTTGTATTTCCTGATTAAATTCTACAT
This sequence comes from uncultured Bacteroidales bacterium, assembly GCA_964622935.1. Classification (GTDB taxonomy): domain Bacteria; phylum Bacteroidota; class Bacteroidia; order Bacteroidales; family ML635J-15; genus Bact-19. Next base: position 8,641 of record CAZUQY010000104.1, read on the forward strand.
AACTCAATTCTGTTGCACATCTTAAAAATCGTCCTAAATACTGTGAATTCAAGTTAAGTGTTTTTGATAAATCCAAACATGTATAGTCTCTTACTAGAAGTGCATCAGCAATATTCAGTTCGGCAAAGGTATAAGTGACTTGCTGAACCCAATTTCCATAAATGTTTTTAGAAAGAATAGCAATATTCTCCCTAAGGATTTCTTGATTTTTGTCCATCTTCCCTTTTTAGCTAGTTTAATTTCTCTTTGTCTATTTTGATACTTCCTTCGCTTTTATTTTCTTCAAAATATACATTACGTAAAATATCATAATTGCTGTAAATGAATAACCCAAAACAGTTGATATGATTTGGATATGATTAAATCCTTCAACTCCTTGAGAAATGATTAAATAAGACTTAATGCCACCTTGCAACACTTCTCTTAAGCACAAGAATAGAGTGAAATGCACAAAATGGATGAAGTTGTCTTTTGATCTATAGAGTGCAAAAGAGTCTTTTCTAGGGACACCTTTAGCATGTGCATAGTCGACAAAAAAGTACATGCCAATTG
>CAZUQY010000105.1:0-9169 GCA_964622935.1 uncultured Bacteroidales bacterium
CTCGATATCCTATATATAGCAAATAGACTAGAACAATAATGTCAAAATGTGTAGAGTCAACATTATCAGGAATAAAATGACTAATAACAGTCAAAACAATAAAGACAATATATCCGAAAATAAAAATCTTAACCCAGCGAAGTGAGATTTTAGATGATGTATATGAGAATGTATTTTCAATACTTTTCTCATGTCTATTTAGTAAGCGAATGCTTTGAGTTATATAGAAGATGTTTTGTGCAAGAAATAGAATCGAAAGTCCTCCAAGGTTTATTATTGAAATAATTGTAACTATCGTGTTAAGAATATCTTTGTTATCAAAAATGTAAATAGAACTAATAAATGTGATATTTAGAAATAAAGTAACAAGTGGCAAAATAAAATGAATAAGCATTTTCTTTGAATCTGCTGAAATTGTTCTTTTAATATATAGATATGATATTGGCGCTAATGTCAATGCAAGAGGCACAATAAAAATTAAGGGAATTGTTGAAATATTCAGTTGCTCAAATTCTGATAAAAATAGAAAAAACTGAATTGTTAAAAAGAATAAGAAAAAAGTTGCTAAGTATTTATTTGCAACTCTATTTTTGCTTTTAAGTGAATAGAGATATATTGAAAAATATGCAGCGACTAAAATTGAGAGGATGCTAAATAGTTGAACTATAGATATATTAATGCTGTTAGATTCCAAATTTATAAATTAAGCTCTGTTTAAATTGTATAGAATGGTCAAACTAACCAAATTTGGTCGGAACAAGTTGACAATCCCTAAGTTGGTCCAAAAATGAATGCATTTTTCATGTAAAATTACCTGAAATTATTCTACAAATATAAATATTTCTTCATTTGATGTAAAAGTAGTAAAAAGGGCTACATTAACAACCCTTTGTGGAGCATATCGGGATCGAACCGATCACCTCTAGACTGCCAGTCTAACGCTCTAGCCAGATGAGCTAATGCCCCTAACGTTTAATAAACTTTCCACCTGCCACTGGAAGATTATTTTTGTTTTTAATCCTATAGATGTAATTACCGCCTGGAAGCGAGCTAATATCTATTTTTGAATTTTGAGAAAAGAATACAATTTCTTTGACTTTTTTACCCTCTATTGTGAATATTTCAAAGGAACAATTCTTATATTCTGCAACATCAACCATAATGAAATCCTCAGTTGGATTAGGATATACCTGATGAACAATTGCAGCAAACTGCGGTACTGAACTCAAGTATGCATACCTAAATGTAACTGAATACACAGAATCATAAGAAGGATTAAGTTCTATTTCTGCTAAAGGGCTCTTTTTATTATTTGTCCAATATGCATAAGTACTGGTAGTATCTATCATAGGTATGTCCATTGGTAATTGATCGCTAATTGCAGGGATTTCAGATAATGAAGTATAATCACCAGAAAGTTTCGAACGTAACTGAATATCAAATACATTTATCAATTTTCTATTTTCACGTAAATAATCGAATGTCCCATTCAAGTTTGAATCGCCAACATACTGCATTTGTCCGGCCTGATCATACTGAACTTTTATTTCCAAATCCATTAAAAATCTTACAGTATCATATATTGCTGTAAATGTACTATAATACTCGGTTGGAATAATACTTTCAAAAACTGAAATATGCTGATTTTCATAAGCTGATCCAATATCCTGATGCTGACTTTCAAACTCGTATGGGAAAGTATTCAAAATCAATGTGTCTGTAAATACAAGATTCATAGGGTCACCAGTCATAGGTAACTGCCCTTGAAATCCAACAAGCGACATTTGTTCATCAGTAATCAACAAATGCATTACAAATCCATCGCGTGTATAATACGAACATGTTGATCCTTCATAAATTCCGTCCAAATCTGTTTCAGAAGAACTTTGATAAACAAGAGTATCTATCTCAACATAAGGAAAATCCAAATCATCAAAAACCAATGGATCTGATATGACGCTATCTACATTATAACTTTCACCCTCCTGTTCAAATGCATAATAGATTCTGGGGATTTCATCGCCGAGATCATAAACATCAGATCTCGTAATAGTTATTTGACATAGCAAATTTAGAGCAATTGTAATTAATAGCCCTGAAAGAAGTATTCTTTTCATGATTATCTTGGATTTAATTTTTTATTATTAAAAAACAGTTTGTTCGTTTACTTCAATAACAGACTCAATAGTCTTGTCATTTTCAAGTATTAAAATCCCTATACCTCTTCTGGTAAAAGGATGATCCCTGTCAGCATTCTTAGTAACTTCAACTTTATAAATAGCTTCGTATTTAAAATCGTAATAAACTTTCCCGTCACTATCTGTCCACTGTGTATCTGCAACAGGCTTAGCTTCGTTAAGTAAATAAACAACCGTATGAGAACTGTCAGAATTTGCTGCTTTAACAATTACACGAGCTTCCTCAACAGGGTTATTATCCTCGTCAAAAACAGTCACAACTGCTTTTGGAGTTGCTTCCTCTTTACAGCTATAATTCAAAAAGACTACTCCTGCAAGAACTACAGCAATTATCCCAATATTAATAATTCTCTTCATAATTATAACATTTTGTTTATTTTTGTATCATACAATATTAGTTATTTTTTTCAATATATCAAATATTTTTTATGCTTAGACGAAATTTTTCCATTGCGGTTGCCTTTTTATTAGTCATATTGCTGCATTCATGCACTGTTTTCCATAATCCGGCAAAAATAAAAAACTATGTTGAGGTTAAAACATCTAAAGGTGATTTTATTATAGGACTTTATGAAGGGACACCTTTACACAAAGAGAACTTTCTTAAAAATTGTTCAAGAAATATTTATGATAGTACACTTATTTATTCAACAATCCCAAATAGTATTTATAAAATTGGGTTGCCAACAGATAAAAATGAACTTGATTTGCTAAATAAAAATAATCAGGATGAGACTATAGATATTGAAAGCGAATTCAATCCAGCACTCTTAAACAAGAGAGGAGCCATTGGGATGTATCGTTTGCCAGATAATAAAAATACAGATAAAATATCTGACAAACAACTTTTCTATTTAGTTGAAGGAATTAAAACAGATAAAAAGCTTTTAAACACCCTAATTGCCAAACGAAATGCTCCTATGATTGCAGATTACCTGACTATCTTTTTAAAAGAATCCGGTCATGAAATATATGCAGATAGTCTTAATTATTACAAAAGTAATAGCATACGAGATAATTACAGAAATCTGTATTTACAATTAACTGATAGCATTTTACCTCGTATAGAGAATGACGGCAAAGAACTGTTTAGCTTATCTGAAAATCAAATTGAAACCTATACTCAAACAGGTGGTGTTCCAATATACGATGGTCAATATACAATCTTTGGAGAAATTGTTGCGGGCAATAGCATATTAACTATACTTTCAAAAACAAAAACGGGAATCAAAAACAAACCTAAATCAGATATTTTTGTTTTAACAACAATTATACTAACAAAGAAAGAGTTTAAGAAACTAAAGAAAACTGAAAAACATTATAACTAAATTCAAATTTTAAACGTCTGTATTAAGCATCTCAAAAATAAATATATGAAAAACATTAAATTTTTACTTTTATCTCTCTTAATCTCACTAACACTTGTATCATTTGCACAAAAAGAAAATGAAAACCTCAAAATTAAGTCTTACAAACTCAAAAACGGCTTAAGTGTATATCTAAATGAAGATAATAGTGTGCCTAATGTCCTAGGAGCAGTGATAATAAAGACTGGGGGTAAATTTGATGCTGCCGACCATACCGGAACTTCACATTATCTTGAACACATGATGTTTAAAGGAACAGATGAATTAGGTACGATAGACTACTCAAAGGAGAAGACTTTTCTAGACAGTATTGCAATTAAATATGACGAACTTGCGAAAACTACAGATCCAGATGATAGACAGGTAATTCAGCAAAAAATAAACGAACTTTCTTTAGAAGCCGGAAAATATGCTATCCCAAATGAACTGGACAGAATACTTGACCAAATCGGTTCCAGTATGGTAAATGCTTTTACTTCGGATGAAATTGTTGCTTATTTTAATGTCTTTCCAAAAAATCAAATGGAAAAATGGATAGCCATATACAGTCATAGATTTAAAAATCCTGTATTTCGTCTTTTTCAGTCAGAACTCGAAACCGTTTTTGAAGAGAAAAACATGTACATGGACGACTTTTCTTCAAATCTAATTGAAAGTTTTTATCAAAACTTTTATCGTGCTCACCCCTACGGAACGCAAACAGTAATAGGTAAAACTGACCATGTTAAAAATCCATCTTTAACAAATATGCGTAAAATGTATGAAACATATTATGTTGCTAATAATATGGCTTTGATTTTAACCGGCAATTTTAACTCAGACGAGATAATTCCATTAATAGAAAAATATTTTGGAGAATGGAAATCAGGAAAAATCCCCGAATATCCGAAATACCCAGAGATTGATTTTGAAGGAATCGAAAAAGTTATTAAAAGAATGACTCCGGTAAAAGTTGGATTACTTGGATATAGAACTGTTCCAGCTAACCATAAAGACGAAATTGCTCTTGAAGTATGTTCTGCATTGCTAAGTAATAGCTCATCAACAGGCTATTTGGATAAACTTGGAATTGATGGAAAACTACTTGAAGCGATGTGTTTCAGTGATATTCGAAACGATCATGGAGCTTTAGTTGTGCTGTATGTACCTAAAATAATCGGTCAATCTCATAAAAAAGCCTTTAAATTAGTTCAGGATGAAATTATGAAGCTGCATACCGAAGAAATCGATGAAGCTTTCCTTGAAGCTGTCAAGTTAAATATGATCAAAGAACAGCAGAAATCTCTTGAGGATCCAATAAACAGAGCATTCCTCATTGCAAGTTTATTCACTGCGAATAAAACTTGGGAAGAAATCATTAACTATCCAAAAATGATTTCTGAAATAACAGTAAATGACATAAAAACTGTTTCCGAGAAATATCTAAATGAGGATCTATTAGCGTTTCAATCAAAAATGGGATTCCCTAAAAAAGACAAATTAGAAAAGCCTGGATTTGACCCCGTAATTCCTGAAAATACCGAAGCAAAATCTAAATTTGCAAAAAAACTCGAATCTGTGCCAGAGAATAAATCAAAACCAGAATTCATAGACTTCAAGAAAGATCTTAGTATCAGAGAATTGAAAGGTGGTGTTAATCTATTTTATGTAAAAAATAACATCAACGATATTTTTAACTTGACTATTAAATTTCATAAAGGTACAAATAGTGACATGAGACTAAACCAACTTGCCGAATATCTCCAGCTCGTTGGTACAAACAAATTAAGCTTGAATGATTTCAACAACAATCTACAACAAATTGGGTGTTCTTTCTGGATAAGCGCTGAAGACAATTACTTTACAATTAATATAGATGGTTTCGACAGTAAGTTTAATGAATCTGTTGATTTAGTTGTCAACCTACTTACAAACCCTTCTACAGATGATTCTAAATTAAACAATCTTGTTAGAAATGCCTCATTTACAAGAAAATTCGAAAGCAGTAGTCCAGACGATCTTTCATCTGCGATATTTGCCTATGGCATGTATGAATCTAACTCAGAGTACCTACGCAGGCTGCCCGTAAAAGAAGTAAAAGACCTTAACTCTCAAGTTTTACTTAATTTATTAGCAGAAGTATTGAGTGAAAATTACAGCATTCATTATTCTGGATCACTTAAATTAAATGAGCTTGAAAAAATTGCTGATTCAAAAATGAGTTTTAGTCAAAAAGCATCATCATCAAAATTCCCTGTGTTTTTTGACAGAACAGAATACACTGAAAACACAATACTTTTCTTAGACGCCCCAAAATCACTTCAAAGTAAAATCTACTTTTATATCGATGGTAATAAAAACGATCCTAAAGAACGAGCTATAGCAATGGCATATAATCAATATTTTGGGACAGGAATGTCTGCAATAATTTTTCAAGAAGTTCGCGAATTTAGATCAATGGCATATACAGCATACGCTGTTTACAAACCAGCATTTTTGATTAACAAAAAAGGTTATTTGCAAGCTTATGTTGGCACTCAATGTGACAAAACAGTTGACGTAATAAGTCTAATGGATAGTCTCATTAATCAAATGCCGACTAAAGAAAACCGAATGCCAAATGTTTTATCAGCATTAGTACAATCTGTAAACAGCACAAAACCGGTATGGAGAAATCTAAGCAACAGTGTTGAAAAATGGCAACTACAAGGCTATCAAAAAGATCCTAGAATCACTCAATTTGAAATTTTTAACAATCTTACTTTCAAAGATATTTATAAATTTTATCACTCTAATATTCAATCCAAACCTATGCTAATAACTATAGTTGGAAACAAGAAAAATATTGATATGGAAAAACTGAGTAAATTTGGAAAAATTATTGAGATTGATAAAAAAACAATTATGAATTAAGTTGAATACTAAAGAACAATCCCTATTTTAGTATCATTTAGTATAAAAACATTCCTATAAGGAATCCGTATATTGAAAATTTCATTTAATTGCACATGCAAATTAAACTTGTATTAAAAAAAGGGTCAGAAGAAATAAAAACAATCTAAAATGAAAAAAACATTCTTATTAAGCATTATTACAATATTGGTCTGGCTCTTTTCTCACAAGATCAGATAAAAGTAATGTCCTATAATTTATTGAATTTTGCAAATTACACTTCATATTGCACAACAGTTAATAATCCTCATGAATCAAAAGCTGAATATTTGGCAACAATAATTGATAATCAGGAACCTGACATTCTTGCAGTTTGTGAACTTGGAGAATATGGAAGCTTTTCATATACGACTAATTATATTCTAGGAAACTCACTAAACAATAATGACGAAGAAAAATGGCTCGCAGCATCCCCAACAAACCAATCGGAATCATATCTAATTAATGGTTTATTCTATGATCAAAATAAATTTCAATTAATTTCACAACCTGTAATTGTAACTGAATATAGAGACATTAACGTTTACAAACTGAAATGTCTTCAAATGACAGAGGAAACCTTTTTATATGTTGTTGTGATGCATTTAAAAGCCGGAAATGATTCCGAAGATGCTGCAGACAGAACAGATATGACAAATGCACTTATGAGCTATATTTCAAATATTGGAAGTAATGATAACTTCATAATTGTAGGTGACTTTAATGTTTATACTGATAGTGAGCAAGCATTTCAGAATCTTATTAATCCTACAAATCCTGCTATTGCATTTTATGATCCAATCGATCAAATGGGAGACTGGAATAACAATTATTCTTATCGTGATTATCATACTCAGTCAACTCATGATGATCAAAGTAACGATTGCTTCTCTTATGGTGGAATGGATGACAGATTCGATTTTATTTTAATTAGCTCATCATTAAAAGATGGGACAGCTGATATTAAATATGTCGAAAACACTTATTGGGCTGTTGGTCAGGATGGAAATAGATTTAATGGTATACTAACAAGTCCCAACAACATTACTTTGCCAACTGATGTAATAAATGCGCTATATAATATGAGCGACCACCTACCGATTGTAGCCGAGTTTCAACTCGGAGACAATAGTAGTATTACAAGCATTTCATCAACTCAAGATTTTTATGCTAACATAGTTAATCCAAACAATGGAATTATTAAGTATCAGTTAAAAACCAACTTAAACACTAAACTTAATGTAAATATTTACACCAGTGTTGGTCAAAAAATACTTAGCACAGAAATAAGCACAAAAAATGCAGCGATTTACACTCACGATATTTCAAACTTGGCAAACGGTGTATATATAATGTGTTTCGAAGGTGATGGCATTTTTCAATCTTATAGAATTATTAAAAAATAATTGATGAAATCCGATTATCAGGCTTTAGTAAAGAAACTACGTAAGCTTAATCCTAAAACTCTTGATAATACTTTCCTCGAATTACATAATCAGGCATTTGAGCATATCGATTGTTTAGAGTGCGCAAATTGTTGCCGTAGTTTAGGTCCACGATTAACTAACACTGATATCAAAAGACTAGCATCTCATTTAAAATTAAAATCTTCAGATTTTATTGAACAATATCTCAGCATTGACGAAGACAAAGATTACGTTTTTAAAGCTATGCCCTGCCCTTTCTTAATGGACGATAACTATTGCATGGTTTATAAATCAAGACCCAAAGCATGCCGCGAATATCCGCATACAAATCAAAAAAACATGAAAAGCATTTTGTCGGTGTGCGTAAAAAATATTAAAACATGCCCTGTTGTGGAAGAAATCTTTGATGAGTTAGGGAGGGGGAATAAACTAGAGTGAACTACCCTTCGACATCTCGACAAGCTCGACACATTGCTCCGCTCAGGGTAAAAAGTAAGTTAAAGTAAAACATTACTCTTTTACAAACTTACCAGCAAAATTTTATCATATTCCTAGTCTCCAAAAAAATCAAAAAATATCATTAAATTTGGCCAAACTATTTTATCATGCAGACTCTTATTAAAAACGCCATATTATTTAACGAAGGAATCAGGAGAAAAGCAGACGTTTTAATTAAAAACGATCAAATCTATAAAATATCTGATGCAGGCAGTATCGTTCAAGATGCTGACAAAATTATCGATGCTGAAGGATTATGGCTTTTACCTGGAATAATAGACGACCAGGTACATTTTCGAGAACCGGGAATGACACATAAGGCAGATATTCATTCTGAATCTCGTGCGGCAGCTGCCGGTGGTGTTACTTCATTTATGGAAATGCCAAACACAAACCCATCAACAACCAACTTTGAGCTAATAAAACAGAAATTTGAAATTGCAGCAAAGAATTCTATTGTCAACTATTCTTTCTTTCTTGGTGCTACAAACGAAAATATTGAACTTATTAAGCAAGTTGATCCCACAGAAATTGCCGGAATAAAAATGTTCCTCGGCTCATCAACTGGGAATCTACTGGTTGACGATCAGGAATCTATTGAAAAAATACTAGCTAACTCGCCAATAATTGTTGCTGCTCATTGCGAAAACGATGTAATTATTAATAAAAACCTAGCAGACTTAAAAAACAAATACGGAGATGGTATCCCTATTAAATCTCATCCACAAATAAGATCAGAAGAAGCATGGTACTCTTCTTCATCAAAAGC
>CAZUQY010000106.1:0-9156 GCA_964622935.1 uncultured Bacteroidales bacterium
GAAATGGTTTTGTTGTACTTTAAGCAGAACACTTAAAATTTTAGTGTATGTGCATAAAAAAAGTGGATTAAAATCCACTTTTTTTTATTTTCCTAAATGCTTTTAAAGCTTGTAAGTAATTCCAAGACCAAACAATTGTTTCATTTGTAGTCTAGCACCTTTACCATCATTAATTCCATCACGATTACGGTCAATGTCTATTTTCGTATCGTCATCATAAACCATTGTGAAGTTGATATTTGCGCTAAAGAACTTATTAATTTTAAATGTCAGCTGATTTTCCCAGTTCAAATCAATATTCTGAGGGTTTTTGAGATAATTAGAAAATAAATCCATTTTAGAAACCCATGTAACATTATCCATTATATTTGTTTTATATTGAGCTTTGAAATAGCCCCCAAATTCATAACGAACGTTTTCGCCGGATTCCACACCATATGCTCCGGCATTAGATAATAAAGTATCCATTACAAAGGTTGTTTTTCCAGAAAATGGAGAAAGATACAAAGTAAAATTATCGCTAGGTTTATAATCCATACCTATTGATATATTCAAATATGCAGGAGCTAAAAAATTAGAAATATATACTGTGTCTGTAATTTTATTGAAGCCCTCAGCAAACTGTGATTTAAAACTAACCAATCCAGTATAATACCAATGTTCAAATGCATACTGTCCATATTTTGATGAAATATCTATCCTATCATCAGTTTTATAAAAAACGGCATCATCTTTCACTCCTTGCTTCATCATACCATAACCTAAATCAAGAGTATTGTCCCAACTAGATTTATCTTTCTTATAATTTGCAAACAAATTTATAAATGAGCTTCCACTTAGCGAATTTTCACCACCAGCTGCCCAATTGGTAAACGAAACTTGTGATGCTGTCAAAGAAACAACACCACCGGTTTTCCAATTTTTAACAGTATCTTCCTGTCCATTAACAATAAAAACGAACATTAATAAACCAACAATAATTATAATTCCTTTTTTCATAACTATTCAATAAATTATTTATTATTAAGATGGACATCCATTTGAGGAAATGGAATTTCAACGCCTTCTTTAGTAAATGTTGCATATATTTTCTCATTAGTGTCAAAATAAACTCCCCAATAATCTTCTGTTTTTGTCCATACACGAGTAACAATATTTACAGAAGAATCAGCCATTTCACTAAGTCCGATAAACACCTCAGGATCATGCATAACTCTTTCATCAGCATTTATGATGTCAAGAATTATCTGACGTACTTTCTTATAATCGCTACCATAAGCAACTCCAAAAGTCCAATCTACACGACGAGTATCCTTCATTGTATAATTGATTAACGAACCGGTAGCCAATCCTCCATTAGGAATAATAACGACTTTATTATCAACAGTGGCTAAGATAGAATTAAAAATCTGTATTTCCTTTACTGTTCCAGAATAGCCTTGAGCCTCAATATAATCACCTACCCTATAAGGCTTAAAGATTAAAATCATGACGCCACCTGCAAAATTACTAAGTGTTCCTTGAAGCGCTAAACCAACAGCAAGACCAGCAGCACCAAGAATAGCAATAAAAGAAGTCATCTCTATACCAACCATTCCCATTACAGAAATAATAACCAAAGCTTTTAATGCTACAGACATCAAACTTTTTGAAAATGAAATCAGTCCAGCATCAACTTCTTTTTTTCTCATTATTTTCACAGCTTGCTTCACTAAGAATTTCGACACCCAAAGTCCAATAATAAGAAATGCAATTGCACCTATAAAGCGCATTCCATTATCTACTAGCCATAAATAAATTTGATCTAAATTTTCCATTTGTATAAAAATTAAAGTTAATATTCGATTTTAAAACACATTTCATGATTAATTGTTTAACAAACTTATAAAAAAAAAGCAGAATATCAAAATTCTGCTTCTGTACCCGGAGCCGGGGTCGAACCGGCACTCCAATAATAGGAACTGGATTTTAAGTCCAGCGCGTCTACCAATTCCGCCATCCGGGCACTAATAATAAAATCGTCTTAAAAAAAAGAGCGAAAAACGAGACTCGAACTCGCGACCCCGACCTTGGCAAGGTCGTGCTCTACCAACTGAGCTATTTTCGCAAATGGTTTGCAAATGTACATCTTTTTAATTATTATTTCCAAATTTTTTTTCGACTTTTTTTATTTTTTTTTACTTTGTCTCAAAAATTTCTGTGTTTCAATAAATTACAAATCCAAGTTTGAAGAAATTATTTAAATACTATTAATATTATAATATGCATTTGGAAAATCATACTGTTTATGCATTAGAATAAGAAATTTAAAGATAATCGAAAACTTATTTTGAAATATTGTTTTTTTTTTCGACTTTTGAAATAAATATTTCAGCCATGGAAAAAGAGCCAACTAAAAGCGAAAAACTTTTTTATACTATAGGTGAAGTAGCATCAATGTTTGATGTTAACACTTCACTAATTCGATATTGGGAAAATGAGTTTGATATCATTAAACCTAAAAAAAATAAAAAAGGCAACAGACTCTTTACTCCAAAAGATATTAATAACCTTCATTTAATCTGGCATCTTGTTAAAGAAAGAGGCATGACATTAAATGGTGCAAAAAAGAAACTGAAAGACAACAGACTTGAGACCGAACATAATTTTGAATTGATAAAAAAACTTACCGAGATTAAATCTTTGCTAACAGAAATAAAAAATGAGCTTTAAAGAATGAAGATAAAAGAAATTATTTCAGCCCTCGAACAATTTGCCCCCTCACAACTACAAGAAGATTACGATAATTCAGGTTTAAACATAGGGGATTCTGAAAACACAATTACAGGAATTTTAATTACGATAGATGTTACACCTGAAGTTATTGAGGAAGCCAAGTTAAATAATTGCAATCTTATCATCTCTCATCATCCATTAATTTTCAATAGAATAAAGAAAATTACCGGTTCAAATTATGTTGAAAAATCGATAATAATGGCAATTAAAAATGACATTGCTATATATTGCGGTCATACAAATTTTGATTCAGTTGCTGAGGGCGTAAGTTTTAAGATTTGTCAAAAATTAGGTTTAAAAAACACAAGAATTCTATCTCCAAAAAGTAATTTCTTAAAGAAAGCTGTTGTTTTTGTACCTGAAAAACATGCCGATCAATTGCGTCAAGCTATGTTTGATGCAGGTGCTGGTAGCATTGGGAATTATGATTCGTGTAGTTTTAATTCAATAGGTACTGGAAGTTTTAAAGGAAATGAAGACACAAACCCTTTTGTAGGACAAAAAGGGAGCCTACACCACGAGAAAGAAATAAAAATCGAAATGGTATTCCCACAACACCTCGAAAGCAAAGTAATTTATTCGATTATCAAAACACATCCATACGAAGAGCCTGCTTATGATATTTTTCAAATGGAAAATTCATGGCAAATGGCAGGATTAGGAATGGTTGGTGAACTTGAAAAAGAAATTTCAGAATCAGATTTCTTCGATTTAGTAAAAAAAGAGTTTGGAATTTCAACAATTAAACACAGCAATTTCTTAAACAAAAAACATAAAAAAATTGCTGTTTGCGGTGGTAGTGGAGCTTCCCTCATTATGGAGGCAATCAATTCCGGTGCCGGCATTTATTTAACAGGAGATATAAAATATCATGACTATTTTTTGGCTGAAAATAATATAATACTTGCTGACATTGGACATTTCGAAAGCGAGCAGTTTACAAAAGAGATTTTTTATGATATTATTATGAAAAAAAATCCTAACTTTGCAGTCCGTTTTTCAAAAACAAATACGAATCCGATAAAAAATTATTGAGATGACAAAGAAACAAACAAAAGCAGAAGCCTCAAGTCAAAGCATTAACGATAAGCTAAAAAGCCTATATAGACTACAGCTTATTGATTCTGAAATTGATAGAATTAAGATCACAAGGGGAGAACTTCCACTTGAAGTTGTCGATCTAGAAGATGAAATTGAAGGGCTCGAAACTAGATTAAATAATCTAGAAAGTGAAGTGACTCAACTAAAATCTCAAATAGCAGCAAGAGATAATGGAAAAAAAGAATCTGATGCTTTAATTAAAAGATATACAGAACAACAGAATAATGTTAGAAATAATCGTGAATACGATTCATTGACTAAAGAAATAGAATTTCAAAACCTTGAAATAGAGCTTTGCGACAAAAAGATCAATGAGCATGCTGCTGATATTGAACTAAAAAGCACAATAATTGATGAATCTAGAATTAAATTTGAAGAAAGAGCTAAAGATCTTGAAGTAAAAAAATCTGAATTAGATTCTATTATTGCAGAAACTCAGAAAGACGAAGAAAAACTTAATAAAGAGCGCGAAATAATTGCGACTAATATTGAACCTCGTTTATTTCACGCATACAGCAGAATTAGAAACAATGTTTTAAATAAACTTGCAGTTGTTTCTATTGAGCGTGACGCATGCGGTGGTTGTTTTAATAAGATTCCACCACAAAGACAGCTAGACATTAAATCCAGCCGTAAAATTATTCCTTGTGAATATTGTGGTAGAATTCTTGTCGATCCCGAAATATTGGAGAAATAAGATAATTCTAAAAAAGCGAAGGTTGTTTGTTTAACAACCTTCGCTTTTTTTTGTTAAAAACTTAAGACTAAATTAAACTGTGCTAATGAATAATTAATTACTTTTGTTATTCATTTTGTTTGAGAAAAGAAAATTAACATTTTATAATTTAAATTTACATTATCATGAAAAAATTAACTTTACTTTTTATGGCCATTATTGCTTTTACTGCAATAATTGCACAAGAAGTGCCTGCTAATTGGACGCTTGACTCAGCGGACATTACTGTTACGGAGGAAACCACAACAGTTAGCGAGGGTACTTCAGCTGTTTCTGTTACTTGGACTAGCCAGGATAACCAAGACATTGATTCTGACGTTTTTGCCGTTACTGCCGAAGCCTCATATTCTTACACACTAGATGTATATGATTTTGATGCTGCAGGACGCGTACGTATGGCGATTGCATGGAACACAGAAAACACTTATTCGGCTATTTACTCCGAAGACATTGATGATTGGCAAACGCTAACATTAGACGGAACTGTTCCTGTGGGTGCAACTACTGCACAAATACGTTTAAGGTTTTATGACGTATCAGGAGATTGGGCTGGTTCTGCAACTGTTATTGTTGACAATGCTTCTTACACCGAAGATGGTGGATTAAACCTTATTTTAAACCCAAGTTTTGACACATGGGAAACTTTTGTCCCAGATCCTACACTTACTGTAACAGCACCTCTTATGGGAGCAACAGTAGCAGTTGACAACGTAGATATTGCTTTTTCAGTTGAAAACTTTGTTTTAGATACTGATGGAAGTTTTGAATATATTCTTAATGGTGAAACCGCGCAGTATGCAACTGCAAGCCCTGTTAATGTTACTGGTCTTATCGAAGGTGTTAACACAATTGAGATGCAATTGGTTGATATATTAGACCTACCTTTAGTCCCTGCTGTAACAGTTACCAGAACTGTAAACTACGAAATTCCAAGTGTCGACCCAGCTTTAACAATTGACTTTCCAATCGAAGGATCAACTGTTTATGGTACTGACTTAGATATTACTTTTACTGTTGAGAATTTTGGTCTTGGTACAGATGGTAAAATAGCTTACTCTGTTAATGGTGACCCTACTGTATATCATACTACAACTGATGCAATTTCTTTAACAAGTCTTACATATGCAGAACACACTGTTGATTTCGAACTTGTTACCATGGCTGATGCATCTCTTGATCCTGCAGTAGTTACAAGTGTTACTTTCACAGCTGCAGAATTAGTTCCTGGTGGAATGGAAACTTTTGAACTAAGTACTATCGGTTCAACATACACTGACGGTTCTTTTACTGGAGACGAAGGTTTTGCATGGAATTATTTCCACTCAAGAGACACCGGAGCATATCCAATTAACCTTAAAGGTCTAATGTTACGCAGAGGTGCTGACAGTAAATTGGAATCTACTTCTATTAGTGGTGGTATTGCAAGTTTCCAGTTAAGCATGATAAAAGCATTTACAGGTGCTTCAGTTAGACAATTAGAATTATACATTAATGATGTATTAGTTGGAACATCTGAAGAATTTGGTGCCTTTACTGGTGTAGATGCTACTGTATACACTTTCTATGTTTCTGACATTAACGTTCCCGGTGATTTTACTATCAAGGTAAAACCTGTAGGAACTGCAACAACAAACGCACAAGTTGTTATTGATGATATTAGCTGGACAGGTTATGAATCTACTGATCCATATTTATCTATCACCTCTCCTACTGATGCTCAAGAAGTAACCACTGCAGATGTTGATATTACATTTAACGTATTAAACTTTGACCTTGGTACTGACGGTAGTGTAAAATATACTGTTGATGGTGATGCAGATATATTTGTAACAACTTCTCCAGTTGCTCTTACAAGTCTTGCTGATGGTTCTCATACTGTTACAATGGAACTTGTTAATATGTCTGATGCTTCGTTAATTCCTGCTGTTACTGATGCAGTAACATTCACAGTTAATACTGTTGCACCAACAACTACTCCTATTTATGACATTCAATACACTACTGATGTTTCTGGAAACTCTCCATTAATGGACCAGACAGTTATTACTACAGGTTTTGTTACTGCAGTTTTTGAGGACAAATTCTGGTTACAAGATATTACTAGTGCATGGAATGGCGTTTATGTATATTACACAACTACTCCAGGTCCTGCAAGAGGTGACTCTGTTATGGTAAGTGGAACAGTAGTAGAATATAACAACTTAACCGAAATTGGTACTGTTACTAATATGACTGTTTTAACCAGCGGAAATACTTTGCCTGCAGCTGATGCTATTTCAACAGTAAACATTGGTGACGAAGATTACGAAGGTGTTCTCGTTACTGTTACCGGTATTTGTACTAATCCTGATGCAGGTTATGGCATGTGGGTAGTAAACGATGGTAGTGGTGCTGTTGCTATGGATGATTTATTATATGCTTATACTCCAGTATTAGGAAACTCATACACTATTACAGGTGTTGTTGATTACTCATTTGATGAGTGGAAGATTTTACCTAGAGATGCTGCTGACATCATTGATAACGGAGTTTCAACAGATCCATTACTAATTGTAACTTATCCTGCTAATAATGAGACTATTTATCAAACAAGTCTTGATTTAACATACACTGTTTCTAATTTTACTTTAGGTACAGATGGTAATGTAGCTTGGAATGTTGATGGAGCTACTGATGCATATGTAACAACAAGCCCTATAGCCATTTCAGGTCTTACTGACGGAGCTCATGTAATCAACCTTGAATTAGTTGACATGAGTAACGATCCTCTTGATCCTGCTGTAACTGTTGCTGTTAACATTACTGTTAACCTTTCAGGCCCAACTTATACTTCTATTAGTGATATCCAAAACGGTATCGTAACTGGTGATGTTTGGGTGAAAGCTGTTGTTTCTGCTAACTTTAATGGTGCAGAATTTGGCGAAGGATACTACTTACAACAAGGTGGTGGTGAATGGAATGGTATTTATGTTTTTGATGAATCCAACATTCCTTCAATAGGTGACTCTGTAGTAATTGCTGGTTCTATTGATGAATTCTTCGATATGACTCAAATTGAAAGCGTAACTAGCTATTCAGTTATTGGCATTGATGGTATTGTTGCTTCTCCAACTGCAGTTACAACTTTAAGCGCAGCTAGCGAGGAATATGAATCAGTACTTGTAAAAGTTGTTAATGCAACTTGCGATACTATTCAGAATGGTTTTGGTGAATGGTGGGTTAATGATGGATCAGGACTTCTAATGTGTAAAGACAATGGTGTATTCGACTTTACTGAAGTTTTAGGAACTAGCTATGACATTACTGGTATTATAGGATACTCATATAGTAAATTCTCAATTCAGTACAGAAGAGAATCTGACATTTCAGTTCATAGTGGAATCGATAGCGAATTTGCAAATACAATTAGCCTCTATCCTAACCCTGCAACAGATTTAATAAATGTTGTTACTGAAGGAGCTGAAACTATTGTTATTACAAATATGGTTGGACAAGTTATTGCTGAAGTTTCTGTTAAATCAGAAATTGAAACAATCAATATTTCTGAATATCCAGCTGGTGTTTATTTTGTAAAAATTACAAAAGCAAACGAATCTGCAGTTGTTAAAATGATTATTGAATAATCAAATATCTAATATAGATTAAAAGCTGTCCTTTTGGACAGCTTTTTTTTTGATATATTACAATTGGTATATGTTTACAAATAAGGTATTTTTTACAATAAAATATTTTGTCATAACAATTGTTTTTGTACTTTTGCACTCACGTTTAGAAAACAAGGAGAGGTGGGAGAGTGGCTGAATCCACCAGTTTGCTAAACTGGCGTACTGGGAAACTGGTACCGGGGGTTCGAATCCCCCTCTCTCCGCTGAGTCACAAAGCAAAACAACGTAAAAGCCTGATAACGAGAGTTATCAGGCTTTTTTCGTTTATGTCATTTAGGCAATTTAAAGCATGTTTTGACATATAAGCGTTGACAAATCGTTGACAGTTGACCAAAATTAAAAGTGTCAACGATTTGGGTTCTTTTGCACTGGTTTTCAACGTTTTGCGTTTTCAAAATCATTCCATATTTAGTATATTTGTAACATTAAATTAGGAGTAAATTATGGAAAACAAGAACACATTCAATTTATTATTTTTTGCAATCAAAAAAAGAGTGAATAAAAAGGGCGAAATTCCACTGTACATGCGCATTACAATCAATGGAAAGAAAACAGAAATGTCTATACACCGCAGTATAGATGCTAAGTTATGGAATACAAGCTCAGGATCAGCAATTGGGAATACTAAAATTTCCAAGGATATTAATAGTTATATTATGTCAGTCCAAACTTCAATATATGACTATTTTAAATTATTAAGAGAAAAAGAAATTGAAATAACTCCTAGCATATTAAAAAACAGATATTTAGGAATAAAAGAGGACAATGGTAAAAAAATTATTCAATTGTATCAAGAGCATAACGATAAAATCAAAATGCTAATAAATATTGATTATTCTCCAGATACAGTTCAACGATATGAAACTTCGTTAAAACACA
>CAZUQY010000107.1:0-9133 GCA_964622935.1 uncultured Bacteroidales bacterium
TAAAATTAAAGAGACTTTATCCGTCAATTAACGATTAACTTAACACTAGTACAAAATCTATTGTTTTGCTTGAAAAGTCTGCAACTTATGGGATTATTTTTTCTCTAGAAGCATTTTTAGTGATTTTTACATTTGTCCGAATGTCTAAAAAGACATCCAAATTCTATTTATCTGCTCCTTTAATTTTATCATTTGGATCTATTTTACTCACTGTATACTATCTAATTATTGGACTTTTACTTCCTGGAAGTGGACATTTAGAAGGCCTACAATCAGAATACTATTTATTAAACATCATCGGCACTAGCTTAATATTATTTGGTAACCTGATGTTTATTTATCAAATTTTCATGCAAGTAGTTCTTGAAAAAGGTGAAGAATAACAAGAAATCTACAATTAATAAGGATATTATTTTGTGATGTAAAAATAAAGAAGTATTTTTGCTGCCTTAAATTTAATTTATAAGTGATGAAACATTATTTAGATTCAGAAAAGAAGGTAGAGATCTTCACAACACACGGAAAGTCTAATAACGACACTGGTTCTCCAGAATCACAAATCGCATTATTTTCCTACCGTATCAGTCACTTAACTGAGCACTTGAAGAAAAACAGAAAAGACTTCAGTACTCAGAGAGCATTGGTAATACTGGTAGGTAAAAGAAGAAGTTTGTTGGATTATTTAAAAACCAACGACATTGAAAGATATAGAGCGATAGTGAAAAATTTAGGACTTCGTCGCTAAGACATTAAAAAAGCAAAACTGTATGTTTTGCTTTTTTTTTAATTGAAATAACTAAACTAAAAGAATAAAAATGTACAATGAAAAGAAAAAAGTCGTCAAATTAAACGACGGCAGAGAAATTGAGATTTCCACCGGGAAACTAGCGAAACAGGCAACTGGTTCAGTAGTGGTGAAGATGGGTAAAACCATGTTATTAGCAACAGTTGTAGTTGCAGAAGATGCAAGAGCCGATGTCGACTTTATGCCATTATCTGTTGATTACAGAGAAAAATACGCATCTGTAGGTAGATACCCAGGTGGGTTTATGAAAAGAGAAGCAAGACCTTCTGACTATGAAATCCTAATTTCTAGATTAGTTGACAGAGCTTTGCGTCCTTTATTCCCAAGTGATTTTCACGCTGAAACATTTGTAAATATCACACTTATTTCTGCTGATAAAAATGATATGCCTGATGCTCTTGCAGGATTAGCAGCTTCTGCGGCTCTTGCAGTTACTGACGTTCCTTTTGCTGGTCCAATATCAGAAGTTCGCGTTTCAAGAATAAATGGCGAATTTGTTATTAATCCAACTAGAGAGGACAACGCAAATGCAGATATCGATTTAATCGTTGCTGCTTCTATCGATAATATTATGATGGTAGAGGGCGAAATGAACGAAGTATCTGAACAAGAAATGTTAGATGCTATTAAAGTTGCACACGAAGCAATTAAAGTACAATGCCAAGCGCAACTTGACCTTAGAGCAGAATGTGGAATTACTAAAAATAAAGAGTATTGTCACGAAACTCATAACGAAGACTTAAAGAAAAAAGTTTGGGATGAGACTTTCGATGGTGCTTATAAAGCAGCTATGGTTCAAAGTGCTGACAAACACGAAAGAAAAAGACTTTTTGGTGAAGTTAAAGAAAACTTCCTTTCACAATATTCAGAAGAAGAACGTGCTGAAATTGAAAAACCTGTTGGTATTTACTATCACGATGTTGAAAAAGAAGCTGTTCGCCAAATGGTACTTAAAGAAAAAGTTAGACTTGATGGCAGAAAGACAAATGAGATTCGTCCAATATGGTGTGAAGTAGATTATCTTCCTGCTGTTCATGGTTCTGCTATTTTCACACGTGGTGAAACTCAATCATTAACAACGGTAACTCTAGGAAATAAACTAGACGAACAAATGATTGATGGAGCAATGATTAAAGGATACTCTCCTTTCTTATTGCACTATAATTTCCTTCCATTCTCAACTGGTGATGCAAGACCTTATAGAGGTGTCGGTCGTAGAGAAATTGGTCATGGAAACCTAGCACACAGAGCACTAGCTAAAGTAATCCCTGCTAAAGGAGAAATCTTCCCATATACATTAAGAATTGTTTCTGATATTCTTGAATCTAATGGTTCATCATCAATGGCAACCGTTTGTGCTGGATCTCTAGCAATGATGGATGCTGGTATTAAAATTTCAAATCCAGTTTCTGGTATAGCAATGGGACTTATTGCAGATCCTGAAACTAAAGAATATGCTATTTTAAGCGACATTCTTGGTGATGAAGATCATCTTGGTGATATGGACTTTAAAGTTTGTGGTACTAAAAACGGTATTACAGCAACCCAAATGGACATCAAAGTAGATGGACTATCATACCAAGTTCTTGAAGAAGCGTTATTACAAGCAAAAGAAGGTCGTGCGCATATCTTAGGAAAAATGCTAGAAACACTTCCTGAACCACGTGCTACTTATAAAGAGTACGCTCCAAGAATTGAAACAATCGTTATCCCTAAGGATATGATTGGTGCAATTATCGGACCTGGTGGAAAGATTATACAAGAACTACAGAAAACAACAAACACATCAATTTCTGTAACTGAAATTGATGAAAAAGGATACATTGAAATAACTGCTGACAACGGAACAGATATGGATGCTGCAAGAGAAAAAATTGGCAACATCGTTAGAGTTCCTGAATTAGACGCTGTCTATAAAGGTAAGGTTAAAGGAATTACAACATTTGGTGCATTTGTTGAGATTATCCCTAACCACCAAGGACTACTTCATATTTCAGAAATCGATTGGAAACGTATCAAACAAGTTGAAGACGTACTGAAAGAAGGTCAAGAAATTGAAGTTAAGGTTATTGGAATCGACATGAAATCAGGTAAGATTAAACTTAGTCGTAAAGTACTTTTACCAAAACCTCCAAAAGAAGATAATCCAGACGAAAAGCCAAAAGAATAACAAATATATTAAGGGAGTCTATTTTAGATTCCCTTTTTTATTTCAACTTATTAATAATCTAAGCATCTTTTATTTATTAAAATAATTTATCTACATTTGATGTAAGATATTTTAGTAAACCAAAGATTAAACACAAAACCATGAATTTAAATTTAGCCGTATTAATTGATGGAGATAACATCCCCTCAGCATATGTGAAAGAAATGATGGAAGAAATTGCCAAATACGGCAATCCTTCAATAAAAAGAATTTATGGTGATTGGACTAAACCAAACCTATCCAAATGGAAAAACATGCTTTTAGAGCATGCTATTACACCCATTCAACAATACGGATATACAACTGGAAAAAATGCCACAGACTCAGCGATGATTATTGATGCCATGGACATATTATATTCTGACAAAGTCAATGGGTTTTGCATTGTATCAAGCGATAGTGATTTCACAAGATTAGCAACACGACTGCGTGAAGCAGGAATGCTTGTCATTGGGATAGGTGAGAAAAAGACACCAAATCCATTTATCGTTTCATGCGATAAATTCATCTATATAGAAATCTTAAGAAAAAAAGTTGAGGAAAAAGACATTGATGACGACAAAGATGCAGGAAAAGAGACTTTTGACAATATTACATCAAAAGAAATCAAACTCATTGCTGAAACTATCACTGACTTATCAGACGATGATGGTTGGGCATTCTTAGGAGATGTTGGTGGACTTATACAAAAGAAAAAGCCAAATTTTGATCCCAGAAATTATGGATTCCCAAAATTAACACCATTAATTAGTTCTATCAATAAATTCGAAATTGATCAACGTGAGAGCACAAAAGGAAGAAACAAATTAATCTATGTCAAAAACAAAGAATCTCACAAATCCAACAGAAAAAAATCTAATTACAAGAAAACTTAAAAAAAACCTCACACAATTTTTTCTTGACTCAAAGCAAATAGATTACAGTAATTTATTGAATATAAATTCCATTTTTTTCTCCATTGAAAGATTTCCGTCAATCCAGTGAATAATTGTGCCATTCTTTTCCATCTTGCGAAACCATGTCATCTGACGTTTTGAGAATTGATGAATTGCAGTATTTAATCCGGAAAACATTTCATCATAACTAACTTTACCTGATAAATACCATGACAAAAATTTATATTCAAGACCGTAATACTCCATATTATCATTTGATATGCCGGAATCTAACAACTCCTGTACTTCCTCAATCATTCCATTATTCAAACGGTGAATTAATCTCTCAGTAATTCTTGCTCTGCGCTGATCTCGCTCAAAATAAACACCAAACACAATCGGATTCATCTCATAATTTTGTTCTGGAACATATTCATTTCGTGAGTAATACTCAGCTATTTCAATTGCTCTAATTGCTCTTTTTGGAGTATCTAAATCACTACGATTATGCATTATTTTATAGGAACTTAAACGCTCTGCCAAATCAATAATATTTAAGTTTTCAAGTTGTTTTCTTAAATCACTATTTACCGGAACCTCAATAAGATCGTAATTTTTTAAAACAGCCTCAATATACAATCCGGTACCTCCGCACATTACAGCATTTTTATCTCTTTCAACGATATTTTTATAAATATTGTTGAAATCCCTACGAAATTCATAAACATTATATTTATATCCAGCCTTTGCAATATCAATTAAATGATATGGAATGGTCTTTCCATCAATTGTATAATCTTCCAAATCTTTGCCTGTACCAACATCCATTCCTCTATAAACCTGTCTACTGTCGGCACTTATAATCTCACCTCCTATCTTGTTAGCAAGATTTACAGCAACAGAAGTTTTTCCGCTGGCAGTAGCTCCTGTAATTACAATTGGATTATAAATTGTTAGCATCTTTCATGTTTTTCAAGTCCTAAAAATAGGAAAAATAAACTACTTTTGTAAATTACATTTTTTATTTATGGAAATAAAAAAAATAACAGACCAGTTTATTAAAATTTTGCTAAATCCTCCTATTGCATGGAAAAAAGCAGATTTTTCAAACTTGAAATTCGAGAATATCATTTTTCCGTTTTTTTCAGGGATTATGCTTATTTGTTTTATTTCCAGAATTATTGGAAAATCTTTATCTTATTTATCTGTTTCAAGCATTCAACACATTATGTTGTATTCTATGTTGAGTCTTTTGGTAGATTATTTATTTTTCATAATTCTTGTTTATGCAATAAATGCGATTTTACCCTATAATGATTTAAAACCAGATAAGAAAAAAGTTGGTGTACTAGTTATGATTTCGCTAACTCCGTTTTATGCTTCAGTTGTAATATTAAATTTGTTTCCAAGTTTGTTTTTTCTAGCAATAATATCACTCTATAGTTTTTACATTTTATATTGGGGAATAAGCAGGTATCTTAAGCTTGCAGAAAATCGTCAGTTAGTCTTTTTTGCAATAACAAGCTTAACTATTTTTGGAATATATCTGATCTTACATTTTGCAATTATTTATCCGTTTTTCGAATTTATTATTTAATATAATGTCTGGGAAAATAATAACATATAAGAATAAAAAAGCTTTCTACAAATACGAGCTAATCGAAAAGCTAACAGCAGGAATTGTTTTATTTGGGACAGAAATAAAATCGATTAGAGAAGGTAAAATTAACTTCGCCGATTCGTTTTGTGTATTTCGCAATTCAGAACTTTGGGTTACTGGCATTCATATTGCTGAATATTCACTTGGGACATGCAATAATCACGAGCCTGCGAGAGACAGAAAACTTCTAGTTACCTCACGAGAGATCAAAAAATGGTTAAAAAAAGTAACAGAAAAAGGGCTTACAATTGTTCCTTATCAACTCACCATAAATGAAATAGGGCTTGCAAAACTAGACATTGCTCTAGCTAAAGGGAAAAAGATATATGACAAACGTGATGACATTAAAACAAGGGATAATAAAAGAGACCTTGACAGAATGAACAAATATTAACATGGTAATATATCTAATCGCATTTACATTATTGTCATATCTAGCCGGCTCGTTTAGTTCGGCTGTTTGGTATGGTAAATGGTTCTACAATACTGATGTCAGAGAACATGGAAGCAAGAATGCTGGTGCAACTAACACTCTCAGAGTACTCGGTGCAAAAGCAGCACTTCCGGTTTTCGTTACAGATATACTAAAATCTTATCTTTCAGTATGCCTTATTTATTTAATCCCTGATTTGGCTTCAGGAACTGAGCAGTTTTATCAAATAAAGCTACTCTTTGGTGTCAGTGCAGTTATCGGACACATTTTTCCACTTTTCTCGGGATTCAAAGGAGGAAAAGGAGTTGCATCTATGCTCGGATTAGTTCTTGCTTTACATCCAGCAGCTGCAGGATTGAGCTTATTAGTTTTTTTACTCGTTTTTTTGTCTTCAAGAATTGTTTCCATTTCCTCAATCAGTGCTGCAATTGTTTTTCCCATTATAATATTCATTCTTGAAAAGACAGAATTCTTAACATTAAATATTTTTTCAATCATTGCTGCTGTTTTAATTGTTATAACACACTTAAAAAATATTAAAAGATTGTTAAAACGGCAGGAAAAGAAAATAAGTTTCAAAAAAAAGGGCTAATATTGTAGAAATAAATGCTTAAAATTATGAAACAAAAACTTTTACTTTCCTTATCTGTTTTCTCAATAATATATTTAGTCTCATGCAATCCAAAACCTAAAGTAATGAATGACTCTACTAATAATAATGAAGAAATAAAAGCGATCAACATTGCTGATCTTGACACAACAGCAAATCCTGTTGATGATTTTTACCAATATGCTACAGGAGGCTGGCAAAAAAACAATCCTTTGCCAGACGAAGAAAGTAGATATGGCTCATTTGATGTTCTGGCAAAAGAAACTAGTCAGAAAGTAAACGACCTGATTACAAAACTTTCTGAACAAGAAAATGAGCCATATTCTATTGAATGGAAGATTGAAAAATTTTATTCATTAGGCATGGACTCCGTTAAACTAGATAATGATGGCCAAAAACCTATTATATCTGAGTTAAACAGAGTAGATGCTATAACAAATAAAGAAGACCTAATTAAAGAAATAGCACATCTTCATGAAATTGGTGTACCAAGTACATTTAATATATTCGGATCTGCTGATCGAGAAGATAGCGAAATGCAAATTGCATATCTTTATCAAGGTGGACTAGGATTACCAAATCGTGATTATTACACATCAGATGATAAAAGATCAAAAGAAATCAGGGAAAAATACCTGACGCAAATAGAAAAATTGCTAATACTCTCTGGGGTTGATTCTAATGAAGCAGCTAAAAATGCGAAAGATATTTATAATCTTGAATATCAACTTGCAATA
This sequence comes from uncultured Bacteroidales bacterium, assembly GCA_964622935.1. Classification (GTDB taxonomy): domain Bacteria; phylum Bacteroidota; class Bacteroidia; order Bacteroidales; family ML635J-15; genus Bact-19. The sequence continues at coordinate 7,330 of CAZUQY010000107.1, forward strand.
AAGTCTATGACAAACCTTGAATTACGTGATCCATTTGCAACGACCAACAGACTGGACATTAACGAGGTTGAAAAACTTTGCCCTAATTTTGACTTCAAATCATACTTTAACGAAGTTAATCTGCCTGTTCCAGGAACAATTAATGTTACTCAACCAGAATTTTTTAAAGAATTTTCAAGAATTTTCAAAAATACAAACATAGATACTTGGAAACTATACCTTAAATGGAATATAATTAATTATGCCGCACCTTATCTGAATAACAATATTGTAAATGCCAACTGGGAATTTTACGGCAAATTTCTAACAGGTGCCCTTACACAACAACCTAGATGGAGACGCGTTGTAAGTAAAACAAATTCATGTTTAGGTGAAGCTGTCGGTCAAATATTTGTAAAAGAGTACTTCCCTCCTGAAGCAAAAGAGAGAATGATATCATTGGTAGAAAACCTTCGAGATGCTTTTGCTCAAAGACTAATAAATCTGGACTGGATGAATGAGGGAACAAAAACAAAAGCACTTGAGAAACTAAATGCTATAAATGTTAAAATAGGATATCCTGACGAATGGAAAGATTATGAAAAATTAAACATTGAAGAGGATTATTATTTTACAAATATCTTGCGAGCAAATGAATTTGAATTTGAATATATGATTAGTAAAATCGGTAAACCTGTAGACAAAAATGAATGGTTTATGAACCCTCAAACGGTAAACGCTTATTATAGTCCAAATATGAACGAGATTTGTTTCCCTGCAGGCATTTTGCAACCTCCATTTTTTTACATGAATGCTGATGATGCTGTAAATTACGGTGCTATTGGAGTCGTTATTGGTCATGAAATGACGCATGGCTTTGATGATAAGGGAAGGAATTATGATCTTGAAGGAAACCTTAATGATTGGTGGACCGAAGAAGATGCAAAATTATTTGATGAAAGATCTAATATTTTAGTAGAGCGGTTCGATAATATTAAAGTTTTAGATGACCTTTTTGCAGATGGAAAACTTTCTCTAGGTGAAAACATTGCTGATTATGGCGGACTAGTTATTTCTTTCGATGCATTAATAAAAACATTTGATGGCAAGAAAAAAACTGAGGCAATTGATGGTTTTACTCCAGTACAAAGATTTTACCTTGCATATGCAAAAATTTGGGCACAAAATATTAGAGATACTGAAATAAGAAGAAGAACGAAAGAAGATGTACATTCTCTTGGAAAATGGCGTGTAAATGGACAGCTACCTGGAATCGAAAATTTCCACAAAGCCTTTGATGTCAAACCTGGAGACCCTATGTTTATGTCTCCTGAAAAATGGGCAACAATATGGTAAAGATAAAAAGCTCCTTTTGATGATGGCGGTAATCCATATACTGGAACTGTAACAGTCATGTATTAATAATCTGATCAAAATAAATATTAAAGAGTGGAAATTATAAATTTGCCACTCTTTTCTTTACACTATCAAATTTCATTACAAGCATATATATAGATTAGTCTATTTCTATAGGATGCTCATTTAAGTTATCTTCTGGTTAATATTATTATATGTTTGCATTGTATTCATTTTTTGTCTAAATTTGTTCCTAGTATTTAGTTGAGATTGTTGCCGGCCGATTTTCTTTTAATTGTTATTAATTATATTTTATATTATGAGACTCATTGTCTATACTATAATCATAAATTTGCCATTTTATAAATCTTTATTACAGAAGCAACTTTAATAATAAAAATACGTCAATTTATAGAAACTCAAACAATTGCCATGAAAAAGACATTTCTATTTTTTATCATTATTCTTT
>CAZUQY010000108.1:0-9115 GCA_964622935.1 uncultured Bacteroidales bacterium
TTAATCACAAATTTCTTTCATTTACTAGCGATTTCTAAACGTAGAAAGTAGATACTAGAATCAAGTTTTATTTTCTATCTCCAAATAACTCTTTTTATCTCTCCAATCCAAAGTATCAAAGATGTAGCACCAGTAATAATAAGCCAATCAGAAAAATTTAAAGGAACTGTTCTGAAAACTTCTCCACCAAACTCAACAATAAGTATTTGACCAATTAGAATCGTCATTAGTACTGTAATGAAACCTTTACTCTTGCCTATGTTTTTAAATGCTGAATTTCCAGAGTCAAATGCCTTGACGTTAAACATATTCCAGAATTGTAGCATCACAAATGTGGTGAAGAAGATGGTGAGATTATAAGCAGAAATATCGCCATTTTGATCTTGTAAAGCAAATAACATATAGAGTAAAACAGTTGTGAATATCATTCCCATGAAAAGTAAGTTATTTCTCATTTTTTTTGAGATAATAAAACTGTTGTTGTTTCGAGGTTTGTTCTTCATTACTTTATCATTTGGAGGCAGAGAAGCGAGTGCTCCGGCAGCAAAAGTATCCATAATAAGGTTGACCCATAGCATTTGAGTAACAGTTAATGGAAGCTCATGTCCTAACAAAGAACCCAACAATACAATTATCATTGCAGTAATATTAATTGTAAGTTGGAAAATTATGAATTTTTGAATATTTTGATAAAGAGAACGCCCCCACATTACTGCTGTGGTAATACTCTTAAATGAGTCGTCAAGAATTGTTATATCACTGGCCTCTTTAGCAATTGATGTTCCTGATCCCATAGAAAGTCCAACATGTGCATGATTTAGCGCTGGAGCATCATTTGTGCCATCACCTGTTACTGCAACAATTTCACCTGACTTCTGCAAAAGTTGTACAAGTCGTTGTTTGTCAATTGGTTTTGCACGACATAAAATATGTAGATTCTTAAGATTTTTTGTTACTTCATCGTCAGACATTGCTTCAAATTCCTGCCCCGTAAGAATTTCGTTTTTTTCAATTGTAAGGTCAAAGATTCCTATTTGGCGACCGATTTCACTTGCAGTTCCAGAAGTGTCGCCAGTTACGATTTTAACACTAATTCCAGCGTTTAAACACATTTGCACTGCATCGGGAACGTCTGGTCTTACAGGATCTGAAATTGCTACAATCCCTAAATATGTGAGATTATGATTTGCTAAAAGGCCATCTACAAATCTTTCCTTTTCATCTTCAATAATTTCGTAGGCAAACCCTAATGTGCGCATTGCCTTTTCTTGGTAAGAAGATAGTTGGTCGTTGATTGTGCCTAGATATTCCTTGACTCCAGTACGCCCTGCTTCAACAGGGTAGCATTTACTGTTTTCTAAAATAATTTCTGGAGCTCCCTTAACGTATAATATTTTCTTTTTTAGAGTATTGCTATAAACAATACTTGCCATGTATTTTTTTTCGGTTGAAAAGCTTAATTGATCAATTAGTTCATTATTTTCTCTTAAATCTAGATAATTAATATTTTGCTTGTTAAGCCAAAGAAGTAAAGCAGATTCTGTTGGGTTACCTATAGTTTTAATTGCTGATTGATCGGTTTTGTCAAGATGTGCTGTTGAATTAATTGCAATGCTCTCCTTGATAAGCGTTCCTAACTCATCTTCAGAAACATATTGACTTGTCATGTTAGCAAAGCCGGTTTCGTACACTGTCATCTGATTTTCTGTTAGAGTTCCGGTTTTATCAGTACAGATAACTGTTGCTGCCCCCATAGTTTCAGTTGCATGCATTTTACGAACCAAATTATTCGACTTTAACATTCTGCGCATGCTAAGAGCAAGACTAAGTGTTACACTCATTGGAAGACCCTCAGGAACGGAAACTACAATAAGAGTAATAGACACCATGAAATATTTAAGAATCCTATCGGCAGAGTCAATATCTATCCATGATGATTTCTCAACAGGATTGAGCCCTGTTAGTTTAGTGATTAGCATCGAAGTCAGAAAAAGGCCAAGTCCAGACAATAACCAGAAAAACCATGATCTATTTAATATTTTTGGTTTTCTGTTTTTACCAATTATTACACTTATTCCATCAAAAATTATTGGCAACCAAATTTTACCAATCATTAAAAGAACAGAAAATAATACCGTTAGAGTTGTTATATATTGAGCACTGTTGAATGCTAGTTGCCCAGTGATAATATCTTTAATTAATAAAGTAATAAATGTGAGATCTGCAATTACAAAACCAACTATTCCAATGAATTTTGCTAATCCATCAAGTTGTTTATTTAGTGGGGTTTCTTCATTTGTCTCCTCACTCGAACTTGTTGCTACTTTACCATATTCTGTTTTATCGCCAACTGCACTTACTTCAAAAATTCCGTTTCCTTCGAGAACTTTAGTGCTTCGTAAAATAAAATTGGATGGATATGTTGCATCATCATCAAAATTGTCAGGATTTGTGGTTTTATCAACGGAAAGCTCTCCGGTTAAGCTAGACTCATTTATACTTAACGAAACCGAATCTAATAAATGTCCATCTGCAGGAATTTCGTCGCCAGTGTTAACAATAACAATATCACCAATAACAATATCTTTTTTTGCAACTTCGGTAATTTGATTGTTTCTGATGACTTTTATTGGAGCAGAGTTTTTGACCTGATTTAACAAATCAAATTTTTTATCAGCATCATATTCAAACCAAAAAGCAACTCCTGTAGCAAGAATAATTGCTGCAAAAATGCCTATTGTTTCAATAAAATCATTGTGAATAAAACCAATTCCAAGAGACAAAAGGGCTGCGATTAAAAGTATCCTAATTATAGGATCATCAAATTTTCCAATAAACAACTTCCATATGGGTGTTTTTTTTGGTGGAGTTAATAGATTGTCTCCATGTGTTTCTCGGCTTTGCCGCACCTGGGATTCATTAAGTCCTATATGATGTTTATATTGACTCATTTATCTTTTGACTGAACGTTTGGTCAAAGGTAAGACATTAATTGTTTTGATGCAAATATTTTAAGAGTTTTTTAAGTTTTTTCTACATCAATGTGAAATAAGGATAATTTTTGTATCAAAGGGCTTATATTTATCAAAAATCCAGCATGAAATCATTAGCTATAATTATTGCTTTATGTATGTTATCAATCACAAGTGAAATCTATGCTCAAAGCGTTGATGATAAGCCAACATACCCTGATGAGTGTAGTCCGTTCTTCCCTTTTCAAGGAAAAATAGTCGATTTAGAGTCCTACGAATATGTTGATATCGCAAAATCGAACAGTACATTATACACAGATTGTTCAGTTTATGCACATAAATTTAAGTTAGAATCATACGATACTGTTCAAATTTCTGGAAAGAAAATGACAATATTTAACGATGATGATGAGGGGAAATATCAATTAGTTATAAAGGGAGAAGATGGGAGCAAAAGGATTGATTTGCCTGTTGACTTACCATTAGAAGAGGTTAGGGAGTATTATATCCATTTGATTGGTTTTGGTGATGCAGTTATTGTTTTAATGCTAGATTTTTATGGAAAAGATTTTATTGTTTGTAAATATGATAGTGATGGGGAACTCTTATTAACAACAAGATTAGAACATTCATTTATTACTCATCCTAATCCAAACACAGATTATTACCATCCATATTTATATTATTTTGGGAAAACAAAATCACAGATAGTTTTTTCTGCTGGGTGTTTTTCTGATAAGCTGAAAACAATTATTCTGAGTGTTGAAGATTTTTCTTTACTTGAATTTGACAAATCAGTAAGTGGGCTAATTCTTGATGAAAAAGAGTCAGAAGTTATTGGTTTTGCATCATATATTGATGACGATTTCGAAGTCCTTTTATTTGATGGTAGGGAGTTTAAGTTTGAAATAGAATATGCATCTGATGCATGTGATTTTATCTTAAAAGGAGAAAAGTTATACATAGCCAATTATCATCCTATTGCTACAGGATCATCATTACATTGTTACGATTTAACAAAGAAGAAAGTTATTTGGACAGCTGACGTAAAACAAATTAATGCTAGCCACTCCGAATATTATAATTCTGTAGTTTTAGGATTATACAAAGACAAAGTGTTAATGTACGGACTTGAGGCAAATGGTGAATATCTACAAATTTTTGATGCTAATTCGGGAGAAAGACTCGCTGTATTTGGCGATTTTTTTGAGTATGAGTAAACACCTTTTGTTTTAAGATATCGTTCTGCAAACTGAGTTATTATTACTATATTTACCGCTTAATATTTAGTAATGAAATTCCAATATTGCTCCGATTTACATATTGAATTTCCTGCAAATAGGAAGTTTTTAAAGAAAAATCCGATAAGACCTGTTGGTGAGGTTTTATTCCTTGCTGGAGATATATTGGTTTTTGCTGAAATGAAGAAGCACTATGATTTTCTAAAATATTTATCCGATAACTTTAGACAAGTGTATTGGGTACCAGGGAATCACGAATATTATCAGTCAAATATATTAGAAAGGTCAGGAAGCTTTACAGAAAAGATATTTTCAAATTTTACTCTGGCTAATAATGTTTGCATTGAAGAATCAGGAGTCAAAATAATTATCTCCACATTATGGTCTAAGATACGGGATCGAAATCCTGGTATGATAGAGTATAATATAAATGATTTTCTTGTTATCAGACATAATGGATGGAAGTTGACTGCAAAAATTGTAAATGAGATTCATCAAGAATGCTTAGAGTTTGTTGCTGATGCACTTACGAAAGCAAAGGATGAGAAAACTATCGTGCTTACTCATCATATACCGACCTATCTAAACTATCCCGAACGTTTTCGAAACGATATCCTCAACGATTCATTTGCCGTTGAATTATTTGACTTGATTCATAGTAATGGTCCAGATTATTGGATTTATGGACATCATCATCAAAAGATCGATGCTTTTAAAATTGGCAAAACAAATCTTGTGAATAACCAACTGGGATATTTACAGTTGAAAGAACAAGAAGGTTTTCTTTGCGATGCATGTTTTGAGTTGTAAAAAAAACAAGCATTAGGGCACTCTTTTTTTGATTAATTCCGTTTATCATATATAATATAAAATTGTAAAACATGAAAAATGTAATTAGAACCTCAATTATATTAGTGATAATACTTGCTGGATTTAGTTTAGATTCTTGCAATAAAGACAATGTTCCAGAAGGAACACCAGAGTGTATTGAGAGTAAAATTCAAGAATTTAAGGAAATGGCATGCAATGATGGAAAGGTTGACGAATATACTTTCCAAGGGCAAGCTGTTTATGTTTTTGATCCAGGAATAGAATGTGGTGCTGATTTAACATCAGAAGTCGTTTTGTCTGATTGTACAAATCTTGGGTATTTAGGGGGTATATCTGGGAATGCAATTATCAATGGAGAAGCTTTTGCAAGTGCTGAATTTGTTCAAAATATTTGGAAGAACTAATATCTACTTCTCTAATTACTTTTTACGATTTCATTATTCAAATTTTCCTTATCTTTGCAGCAACTTAAATGCTTTTATGTTTAAATTAAATTTGGTTTCGGTAAAGTAAATAAACTTCGTTTCTAGCTGAGTTTATCCCATAATATTACCTGACATTTTCATGTCGGAAAAAATCATATAATTATTTATAAGGTGTAGTGTAAGGCAAATTTGCCTATACGCATCTAATTAAACAGAAACAAATGAACAATTTAAAAATATACGGTTGGAACGAAACCCTTCAACAACAAAAACAAGAATCAAATTTTAAAGATTTAGCTCATGGTAGAGTAGTTGTAACTCATAAAACATGTTACGATGTGATTACTGAAGATGGCCTATATACTTGTGAACTTACTGGTAATATGCTTTATGGTCGAGAATCTTCTGAGTATCCTTGTACAGGGGATTGGGTTATTATTCAAGTTATAGATACAGATAAAGGTATAGTTTTGGATATGTTGCCAAGACAAAAAGCATTATACAGATTAAAAATTGGAACGACTTCAGAGAAGCAGGCGATTGCCTCTCATGTTGACAAAGCATTTATAGTTCAAAGTCTTGACGATAATTTTAATGTCCGGCGTATCGAACGATTCTTGTTGCAACTTGCTGATGATGGCATACAAGCTGCAATAGTTTTGACAAAAACAGATTTGGGTTTTGATAAAGATGAGGTTGAAGTTGCATTAAAACATCTCTCAGGAAAGATTCCAGTTTTCTATACAAGCGTAGAGGATTCTGAAAGTATTGACAAATTACGCAATTCTATTGCTCTGTTGGAGACTGTCGTTTTTACAGGTTCTTCTGGCGTTGGCAAAAGTACACTGATAAACGAACTATGTGGAGAAGAGATTTTGGAAACATCCGAGATTAGTGACTCAACTGGAAAAGGTAGGCACACATCAACACGTCGAGAGATTATATTGATGCAAAACTCTGGAATTTTGATAGATACTCCTGGAATAAAAGTTTTTGGGGTTACAAATGATGATGCCGATTCTCTTTCAGAGGTGATGAATATCAGCGATTTTGAAGGACAATGTCGCTATGATGATTGTACACATGTAAATGAAAAAGGATGCGGTGTAATTACTGCTGTGGAAAATGGAGAAATTGATGTTGATGTATACGAAAGTTATTTGAAATTGCGCAGAGAAGCAGAGCATTACTCTGCATCTGTTCATGAAAAGAGAAAACAAGGTAAGGATCTTGCTAAAGTTATTAAAGATATGAAAAAGAGAGGATACAAAGAGATCTAAATTGAAGGAATATGATTTTAATAATATTTATATCTTTACAATAAATAAACTATATCAAAATGAAAAATTTAATTTTTATTCTCTTTCTTTTATTTAGTGCTTATGTTTATTCTCAACCACAGAAAGCGTTTTTTGTAGTCCATTGTGATCCTAATGAACCATATAATTTTCCTGAATTAGAAAAAATGGTTGATTCAGCTAATTATTATGATATTAATCTTACAATTGAGTTTACAGCACCTTGGATAGATAGTATATTGCCGTATCAATATCGATTAAATAGAATAACTCTGTGGCAAGTAGACGGACATGAAATTGCAATGCATCATCATGGAGCAGAAGCTCCGAATCTTTGGGATGGATATTCCAATCTTAGTATGGTCGAAATAGATGATTTTGGAAAGGATACATTGTTGTTTAAAGGAGATTGTGATAGTCTTTATAATAGAATCCAGATGATAACTGAAACACCTATTGAAACTATTGGCACTGAGGTGGAAAGCGAGATGCCAACAAATGCTTTGTATCAAACATGTGGCCAATCCTTGGATTCTACATATTCTAATGCAGATCCGTTCTCAAATTTGGAAAATCACTATTGTAGTACAACACATACTTTTCTTTATAAAAGTAGTGATACAGAGTTAAGTATAGAACAAAACTACGAAGATGCGCTGGAATTTAATATTATGGGAGTAGTTTGTCATGTATATAATTTTGCCGATTTTTCTCCTCCTGCAATTAATTATTTCAAGTTTATTAACGAAAATGGGATAGAATCTTTAACTGTAAAAGAGATAATGGACGAGGAGTGTCAAAATAGCTTTGCTCAAATTAAGGACAAAGAGATAGATGTTAGCGTTTGCCCAAATCCATTTTGTGAAAATATTAAAATTGAGTATAATTCAATAAAGCTTAATGATTATAAAATAAAGGTTTATAATTCTGTTGGACAGCTTATTTATTTCGAAGATAATGTTGAGAGTATTAATACTGGAAACTGGGAATCTGGTGTTTATTTTATGAAAATAATCAATAGCCAAGATATTGAGACTTTTAAAATAGTTAAGAGTATATAGTTTTGTAATGTCCCTACTCAACTTGAGTAGTATAGGATTTGATTTATTCTCCAATCCCAAACAATTTCTCCACATTACCTTTATAACTTTTTCCAACAGGGAGATGTAGGCCATTTACTTCGAGTATGTTTCCTTCTAGAGATTCAATGTTTTTAACCGAAACAATAAATGATTTATGAATTCTTGCAAAATCGTTTTCTGGAAGTTTCTCGTCAAGATCTTTTAGGGATGCTAATGCTGTAATCTTTTTGCTTTTAGTATGGAAAGTAACATAGGCCTTTTGACCTTCGATGTACACTAAATCTTCGTAATTGATTTTGTAATGTTTTCTGTCTGCACGAATAATAAGATAATTTTCGTGTAAACTAGTTTCTGTTTGATTCGTGTATGTGCGTTGAACAGGATTTGTTTCGTGTTCAATTTTTTCAAGTACTTTATTCGTTGCTTTCAAGAATCTCTCGAACGAAAATGGTTTCAATATATAATCAATCACATTTAACTCATAGCCATCAACTGCGAATTCTTTGTATGCTGTGGTAATAATAACATTTGGTGGATTATCAAGAGTTTTGATGAATTCTAAACCTGTAATATCTGGCATTTGAATATCAAGAAATAAGAGATCAACCTTACCAGATTTAATTAAATCTATTGCCTTTAAAGGTGAATTGAAATCTCCAAGCAGATTTAAAAATGGTAATTTCTCAACATAAGCCTTTAGGTAGTCTCGTGCGAGAAACTCATCATCAATTATTAAACAATTTATCTTCATAAGATTTCAATATTTAAATGAACACTATACTTGTTGTCTTGTTCAGTAATTTTTAGTTCATGCTTGTCAGGGTAGGTAAGACTTAATCTTTGTTTTACATTTTTTATTCCTGTTCCTGAGCCTGATTTTGCTTTTGCTTCTCTTGGAATACTATTTTCAATCGTAAATTCTATTCTATTATTGGAGGTCGAATTAAATTTAATATCAATACATGCATCTTCATATTCGTCAATTCTACTATATTTAAAACTGTTTTCAATAAATGGGATAAATAATAATGGAGATATTTTTTTATTTACATCCAAATTATTATAATCAAAATTGACATTGATTTTATTTGGTAATTTCATTCTCTGAAAAGCGATATAGCTATTTATATAATCTATTTCGGATTTTAAAAATACAAATTCGTTATCCCCATCTTCAATAACATATCTTAGCATTTTCGACAATTCAAGAACACTTTCAGGAGCTTTATCCGATTTTTTGTAGCTTAGTGAGTAGATGTTATTCAA
>CAZUQY010000109.1:0-9097 GCA_964622935.1 uncultured Bacteroidales bacterium
GTAGTAATCCACAAAGACGATATAATTATTTTTGCAAATGAGTATGCAAAAAACAGTGTTCGCGCTGCATCACGAGAATCGCTTATCGGGAAAAATATTTTTAACTATATACATCCCAAACATCATAAATTATCAAAAAACAGAATTGATAAGAGTCTAATAAATTTTTCGCAAGCAAATTTCACAGAACAGCTTTTTCTTACAGAATCTGGCACACAGATACCTGTTGAAGTCACTACAACTCCTTATGTTTATGAAAATGAAGTGTACTTATTAACAGTATTTTCTGACATTTCAGACCGTAAACAAACAGAAAAGGAGCTAAAACTTTCTGAAGTAACATACAGAGGTATGCTTAATTCAATTTCGGAATCAGTTTTCATTCAGGGCGTTGATAGTAGTTTCATTGATGTTAATAAAGCAGCAGAAGAACTATTTGGATACAATAACGATTTTTTTCAAAACAAAAGCCTTAGAGACATTGCAGCTAAAGATAAAAATGATCTAATTCAAATATATGCACAAATTGAGTCTGCCTACAAAGGTAAGAAAGAGATTTTTGAATTTTGGGGACAAAAAAAAGACGGGAGTATTTTTCCAGCAGAAGCTAGTCTCGTATCAGGCACTTATTTTGACAAGCGTGTGGTAATTTCAGTTTTAAGAGATATCACTGAAAGAATCAGTGCTGGAGCCATCATTAAAGAAAGTGAAAGAAAATATAGACAACTTATAAACTTTGCTGTAGGTGGAATTTTAATTGGCTCAAGTGATGGTAATATTATCGAAGCAAACACATATATGTACAAGCTGCTTGGCAGAAAAAGAAAAGACATTATCGGAAAACATATTAGTGATGGGTTCTTTACAGAAGAAAGCTTAAAAAACGCTCCGTTAAATTTTGAACAGCTTAGAAATGGAAAGTCAATTATTAATCAGCGAAAAATCTTAAGACCAGATGGAACAACAATTCCAATTGAAATGCACACTAAAATGATGCCGGATGGAACAATTCAATCAATTTATCATGACATCTCAGAAAGAAAAAAAGCAGAAAAGGAGATAATCGAAGCAAAAACAAATGCCGAAGCTTTACACTTACATAAAGATGCTTTACTATATGCTTTACCAGATATGCTTTTTACATTTAACTCCAAAGGCATTGTTATTGACTTTTATTCAAATTCACACGAAAATCTGGTAAGTTCTCCAAATATGTTTTTGAATAAGAGGATACATGAATTTATTCCTACAGATATTGCAAACGAAACACTGATTCATATTAGTAAAGTCCTTTCAACAAAAAAAATGTCTAAATTCCAATATTGTCTTAATGTAAACGATAAGCTGGAACATTTTGATGCAAAAATGGTGTATTTTAAGGAAGATACTGTTTTAACAATTATTAGAAATATTACCGAAAGAATTGATCTTATTAAAGATCTAGAAACAGCACGCAAGAAAGCTGAAGAAAGTGACAATTTAAAATCAGCATTCCTCAGCAATCTTTCGCATGAGATCCGAACACCAATGAATGGGATTCTTGGATTTACAGAATTACTAAAAGATGACATTTCAAAATCCGAAAAACTTGAATATGTTGACATAATTGAGAGCAGTAGTAATCAGTTGCTTTTAATCCTTGACGACATCATAGAAATATCAAAAATAGAAGCAGGTATTATCACAAAAAAAATTGAGAGCTTTGAAATCAACACATTCTTAAAGAATATCAACTCTCAAATGCAAGGCTTGTTTTCAAAAAACGGGAATGTTAAACTTATTTTATCTAACAAACTACCTTCGAATAATCTAAACAGCATTTCAGATCCAATAAAACTAAAGCAAATTCTATCCAATTTTATTTCTAATGCACATAAGTTCACTGAAAACGGGTATGTTGAACTTGGCTATAAACAAATCTCAGACACTTACATTCAATTTTATGTAAAAGACACTGGCATCGGTATTAGCAAAGAAAATACTGAGAAAATTTTTAAGCGATTTATTCAGATTGACAATAAACTTTCTGACATTTCACGAGGGTCTGGCCTTGGTTTATCAATATGCCAGGCATATGCTGAAATCCTTAATGGCGAAGTTAGCGTTGAGTCAGAATTAGGCAAAGGAAGTACATTCTATCTAAAAATTCCTATTATTTCGTTTAGTTAGATTTACAAAGACAATTAGATTTTAGAATTAAAGGGTAAGTCCTTTCAGTCAGATTACCCTTTAATCCTAAAGCTTTGTATATTTTTTTAGCACTATTTACCAAAGACTGTATTTTACATACCATTTTCTAGTTGTTCAAGCAGTATATCTTTAGCCGGTATAATATTGAGTTAATTGAGTTTTTTTAATTAATGTGCAAAACCTGTCAAATGCAAGTATTTGACAGGTTTTTAATAGTTGTATGCATTTTCCGAGTGTGATAAATATCACTCGGAAAATGGCACCTTTACCAGCAGATTAGCAATCCTCCATACTGTCGGAGTACTGATCTGCTGGTAACTCGGAGGGGGAGGAAAACTCAAAACTATTGGCACCGCCAATAGTAATTTCAATTAATGCAAAAAATCTCTAAAATGCAAGCATTTGAGGTTTTTTGCATTAATTGAAAAACTCCGCTATCGCGGAGTTTTGAGTTTTGTGAGTCTTGGCAGATTCGAACTGCCGACCCCTAGCCTGTCAAGCTAGTGCTCTAAACCAACTGAGCTAAAGACTCATAATTATTTTAATCCCATTTTTTCAAATTTAGCTCTTTGAATTAACATATTTATTCAAACCAATCCCGCAAAATTCCTATAATTTTGCGTGGAGTCTCGAATTTAATGCAAATCCTTCATTTAGGATTTGTTATATTCGGACCTGAGCTAAAGACTCATCAGATTGCAAAAGTAGTAAAAAACTTAAATATCCAAAAGAATAATTAAATTTTAAACATCCTTTAAAATGATACTCATTTGTTTACTGATACTCTATTAAAGAGTAATAATTTAATTCTGCGTATTTGACTATTTCGTACTCTAAAAACTTTTCTACCCAAAACTTTTCTCGATGCCATGGAACAATAAATAAAATCGCACACTTTGTTGTAGTAGAAGTACTAGTGTCTTCGTGAAGTTGTAATTCTTCCATACAACTTAACCAATCTTCTTGGTATTCTTTCTTATGCATATCCCACATAGTTGGAAATATACAAATCTGATTAGTTTCATAATGATTATATCCATACACATCATCTCTATCCTTAGTAAGATACTCTTTTATGCTTAAATAATCTAAAACGTATTGCAAACTGTCTGGAGGCAAGTCTGAAACAAATTTCAAGAACAATATTTCTTCAGCCTTATGATCAAATAAATTAATAAAATTAAATACTTCATTTACTGTGTATTCACTTTTAATACCAACAAAAACATCGCGTGCACCATAAGTCTCATCTCCATCTTTTATTTTATTGCAAGAAGAAAAATAAATAGCTAGAAGTATAGTAAGACAAACGATATAAAACCTAAAGTAAAAATTTTTCATTAAATCTAAAGTTTATTTAATACATCAAATTTAAAAAAAACTAAACACAATTAAAGTTAAAAAATATGATGTCTTCACAAATACTATCAACAAACACATTGACACTATAATTGACAACAAATTCATTCTTTCTTTACAAATATTTGAATTTGTATCATTATATTTTTTAAATTTGCTCTAATATTTAATTTCAATAATCACTAAACTTCAATATTATGAATAAGAGAACTAGAAACACAACAAGTATGCTAAAAAGAGTGCTAATTATCGCAATTCTAGGCATTACTACTGCATTGCCTGCTTTTAGCCAGTACTTTTCACCCTACGAGCAGACTTACAGCATCATGGAACCAGAAGATATTGTTTTTAATATCGGATGGGAAGGATATTCTGAAATAACTTCTATTGTATATTACTATTATGATGAACTTGATGAGTATCAGGAAATAGTTCTGAACAGTCCAGCAGATTATTTAGTTGATGGTAATAATCTAACAATTTATCAGAGCTTTATTCTAAGCATGGATCCTGAATCTACATGGTATATGCCATTCTATGCAGAGTTTGATGGAAGTAATTATAGCTACTTCAATATTAATATCGCATACACTCTTATCCCTTATATTCTTGAAGACGGTAAAGTATACGACTTAAGTAATCCTTCAGATGCATTTGGCACAATTGCTTGGTCTGCTGCTGAAGAGATTACCTCAGTAAAAATTGATGGAACTACAGTTTCTGCTTCAAATTACTATATCAATGGTGATTGGCTTATTTTTAACGAATCATACTTAAGTACAGCTCTTACAGTTTCTGGCAACAGCATAGAGTACACCGTATACTTCGACTCAGGAGATTCTGACACCTTTACTATCGAAGCAATCCAAACAGGTGTAGACAATGCCACACTAAGCCAGTATGAATTTAATATTGACGAATCGATAATGCCAGAGTATATCGAGACAATTATTACATGGAATTCGGCAAGCTCTATCGAAAGCATGAGTGTTACTTATGCAGAATCTGGATACCCAGAAACTTTTCCTTACGAAGATTATACAATAACTCCAATAAATGCACAAACTGCAACATTAAGAATTAATATGGGTGGTGCTAAATCTGGTGAGACTAAGGCAATGGATTACTATTATGCTTCTCTTGAAGTTAATTTTGACACAGGAAGTCCGATATATATATTCTTAGGCTTTTTTAGTGAGTACTACTTTTTGGAGCTTACCGATATGCCATGGTCTGGAGGTTACGCTGAAGGTGGAGGAGAATATAATGTTGGTGAAGAAGTCAATTTGGAAGCTTACCCAAATTCTGGTTACACATTTGTAAAATGGGTTATCAACGGAACAACTGAAGTTACAGATAATCCATACATTTTTGACATGCCAGCATACGATCTTAATATTAGTGCGTTGTATTTGTCTGACAACCCAGAAGTATTGTCGACATTCCCAACAAATTGGAGTGATGATGTAGCCCCAAATGCTACAATTTATATTACATTCGATAGAGATATAGCAGAGGGAACAACAAATAATGGCTTTGATGATATCACTATGACTGAAAATGGTATTGACCCGTTTATGATATCTGATATTTATATCCAAAATGAAAATATGCTTGTTATTGTTCCTGCTGAAATGAATACAAATACCAATTACCAAATTGATATTCCAGCCGATGCTATAGAGGATGCAGCAAATCCTGGGCTTATTACGAATAATGTATTCTATTTATCATTTAGCACTGGAATTGGTGATTTTGACCATGGTGAAATAAATCCTGAGTATGCATATTATAGTGTTTCTGCACCTGCAGATGTAGATTTTGATATCGTCTGGGGAGAGGATACATATATGAATGAAGTATATTATTACTACTATGATGAATTTGATGATTATTATGAGATAGAACTTGCAAATACCACAGATTATGAAATTAATGGAAATGTTTTAACAATAAATAATTCATTTATCACATCACTAAGCCCAGTTACAGGAATGGAACTTGAGTTCTATACTAGTTTTGAAAGTGGTTGGTTTGAAAGTTTTGGAATTAGCATTGTTGAAACTACAAGTCCAATCCTAGTACCAAATACATTGGAGTTTGACTTATCTAATTCAATTGATATTCATACAAATATTGTGTTTAATACTGCGTCAACTATAAGTTCTATTTATTTAGGAGTCCTAGATTTAGTTGAAGATACAGACTATGAAATAAATGGCACATTCTTATTTATTAAAGCCTCATATCTTAGTGAGCATCTGATTTCTGTTGATGATGAGATTGTTTTAACTGTAACTTTTAACACAGCCGACGAAGCAGAACTCACAATAACAGCAATTGAGAGTGGTTATACTATCCCAACTATAGATCCACAGTATGGGGAATATAGTGAAGTTGGTATACCTGAAACATTAGAAATAACAATTACATGGAACGATGCCACTGAAGTTAGCAATCTTTTTATTTGGGTTTATGATGAAGGAGAAATGCAAATATTTGAGTATCCGTATTTTGAAGTTACTCCAATAAATGCACAAACTGCATTACTATCTATTGATATGACACAATCCGGAAAAAGCAAGAATGGTTTAAAAACTACTCAAACGTTCAATGCTTCGATTGAAATAGTTTTTGATATTGATTTATCTGTATTTTACTATTTAACAATTATTGACGAGTATTATATAGTTTCTAGCGAATCATCACCAGCTTATGGTGGTGAGGTGTATGGCGAAGACACATACTCTGTTGGTGAAGAAGTTTCACTCTATGCATATCCAAATGCAGGATACCAATTCCATAACTGGAAAATCGACGGAGTTGTTGTTAGCACAGAAACACCATATTTTTTCGAAATGCCGAATCATGATGTTTTAGTTACAGCTAATTTTGCTCCACTAGGTGCAGTATTATATACACTTGACATTAGTTTACTTCCAATAATTGGTGGGACTGTGTCTGGTGCAGGAGAATATGAAGAAGGACAAGAGGTAACAATTATAGCTACGCCTAATACTGGCTATATTTTCACAAATTGGACTGATAGTGAAAGTGCTGAGTTTGCAACAACCGCAGAATATACATTTAGCATGCCAGCAGAAGATTTAAGTTTAACCGCAAATTTCTTTGACATCAGTGGCGTTGAAGAAAATTTATTCTCAAATCAAAGCATCTATCCTAACCCATTCTCTGATTTCATTATAATCAGTAATCCTGAAACAGTAGAAACAGTAATCTTTACAAACATTGCAGGTCAAATAGTTGCAAAACATAGCAACTTAGAAAACGGAAGAATTAATACGTCTGATCTTGCTAAAGGGTTTTATATAATGATCATGGAAAGCAAAAACAATGAACGTTTGGTTAAGAAAGTTCTTAAGCAATAACCAACAATCGTAAACATATTAAAATGGCTGTTCAGTTTTTGGACAGCCATTTTTATTTTAAAATATCATTAAGTATTTTTTATTTCCTCTTTAACAAATCCCTTAGATTATATTCAAAAGTAGCATCCCAGGTGTCCATGTTATTAATTATCGACTCTGCTTCTTTATTTCCTATTGGAGGGTTAATAAGAAATGAGATAAATAGAGTATCATTTTCAATGTCATATTGCAAACTAAATACTTCAGAATATTTTTCAAAAACATTTTCAGGGTAATCTATTCTAAAATCATTATTACCGAATTTCTTTATAAACTTATCTGTTAACTCTTCATATAAAATAAACTTATCACAATTAAATATCCTGATTTGTGATTCAGAAACAAAACCTTTTGAATTATAACATAAAATAAAATAGTCTCTATTATCAACATTAAGTAAAATTACTTTTATGTCAAGATCATTCATCATCTCACTGCTGATATTCATCACTGAATCTGAAAATTTTACTTCATACTCAACATCTTGACTATTTACTGCAATTCCAGCTCTATTTGGTTGAAAGAAGAAGTCCATATCCCAATCATGTGCATATTTTTCGCAAAAACTATTAAACAGATACATAAGTTCAAACTCCTGCTCATCCAGCAATGCGAAATCCGGAAATGAATAATAAAATGGTCGAGCCTCTGACAAATCTCTAAAACCCAAAGAATCATAACACATATAATGGTCTTCATATTGATTACGGAATTCAGTAAAAACATGGTCCATCGTACCGTAAAATCTCATAGTAACATCATCTAAATCTGCCTCTATAGAAAGAACGATCTCATTATCAAAATCTAATAAAGTTATTGTGTAACTCGGACTCAATCCTTCGAGATAATACATATTCAATTTTGAGACATCCTCTGCTGTATAAAAATCAGCCCAGTCTAATTCAGGAAGTGAAATCTCTTTTTTTACATATTTATTCGCTTTCCTATCAAAATAGTAGCTAGAAATTTCCTTTACTCCTGCCATTCCAAATTGTTCTGTATATTGTTTAAGTAAAATAAAGCTATACGAGTCTCCTTCCGGCAAAAGAAAGAAATCGAAACCCGTCCAATAATACTCACCGTAATAGTTTAAGTTTAACCAATTTAGATCTTTATAAATATTAACAGAATAACTAGATGTCTCCATATAATCAAGATTTTCAACATCTACTATTCCAAAAAGCGCGTCTGACTCAACACTATAACTAGTTATGCTATCATTATAAAATGAGTCCTGAAATAATCTATTTCTAGCATCTTGGCTAAATTGCAATTCTGTAAAATCTGCTTCAAATCCAAACAGACTGTCAGGGATTTCCTTAAAAACTTCAATAATATCAAAATCCTGACAATTAGCTCTTTGCATTAACATGAATGGAAATAATAAGCTAGTAATGATGATTGAAACAAATAATCTCATCTTTTTCATATGGCAAGTTTTATTTGGGTTGGTTATAGACTAAAAAAAATATTGGAATATATCGTGGCTTTGCATCTGGCAGATTATCAATCCCTAGCCTCTCAAATGTATCGATATAAGCTTGTCCAATGAAATAATCCTCTTCAAATTCAAGAATTTCCGACATTCTCCATGCTAAAACTTCGAGTCCTGGAGTTAAACAAATATTGAGCTCATTTGAAACAATCTTTACATCTACATCATAAGGAATCTCAACATCACCCATAAGTTCTGTCTTAATTACCTTAACGTCTTGTTCTGAATAGAAATTATTCCAATTAAATTCCGGAAAGTCAAGTTCTTTTCTATCGACAACAAGATTTTCTTTATCTAATTTATAAATAGTGTATTTTTGCTTATTAGGGACTCCCATTCCAGGAATATACTGCTCAAGTAAAATCACAAAATTAAATTCTGATTCCTTCAGATAAATAAAGTCAAGTTTTTCTCTCTGCCCTTCATAAAAATATTCATAATTCACCCAACCAAAATCCTCATTAATTCTAACAGAATAATTAGTTCCATAATCGGGCGAATAGTAATACTCGTTTGCAGTATCAATTTCCATTTGTCTGTTATCATAGTAACCTTCAGTATCTTTAAACAAATTTGCGGCATATTCACCCGCTATCGAATCATAATATTTATCTTGTAAATAATG
>CAZUQY010000110.1:0-9039 GCA_964622935.1 uncultured Bacteroidales bacterium
GATAGGTTTTCATCTACAAAGATTCGGTTTGCGACATCTATAATTTGTCCAGAGTTAATTTTCTTATACTGCTCTTCAATTCCATTAATCATTGAGGCATCTCCTAATAATTCGAAATATGCAAGTTCCATAGCTATATTTAACACACCTAATCTTGTAAATAAAAGAGCACTAAGAGCTTTATTCTTTACTTTCTGAAGTTCTCTTTCCGAAAACTCTCCATTTTTGATTTTCTGTAATTGATTTTTAATTTTTTCCTCTGCAATAAGAAAATCAGTTTCTTTATAGAGTCTTCCGTTAATCATAAACAAGCCTGGATCGAGCGCTCCCTGAATATAAGCATCCAACTGAGGAAAGAGCTTTTCTCCTTTAATAAGATTTTGATTAAGCATTGATGACCTACCATTCGATAGCAAATCTGAAATCAAATCAGTTGCATAATAATCTTTATCCATACGCCCACACATATGATAAGCCATATAAATTGCATCAGCTGGAACATCCCTTTCCAAAACCAATTCGCGTTTTTCTTTTTGTTTTGGTTCCAGAGGAATTAATTTCTTTTTTATATTTCTTTTTGGAATATCTGCAAACCATTTGTTGCTAAGTTTTTCTACCTCTTCTGTCGTTATATTTCCTGCAACTACTAAAATCGCATTATTTGGTGCATAATAATTAAAGAAAAATTCTCTCACATCATCAAGACTTGCTTCAGTAATGTGCCTTATCTCTTTACCTATTGTCGACCATTTATATGGATGCTTTTTATATGCTAAAGGTCTGAGAAAAAGAGAAACATCTCCGTATGGCTGATTCAGGTATCTTTGCCTAAATTCCTCAGACACTACATTCCTCTGCACATCAAGACTTTTAGATGAAAAACCAAGCTCAAGCATCCTATCAGATTCCAAATAAAAAGCTGTTTCAAGATTTTGCTTTGGTATAGTAATGTAATAATTTGTAAAATCATTATTTGTAAAAGCATTATTTTCGCCACCAGCCTTCTGCAAAACTGTATCATATTCTGGAATATTTTTTGAACCACCGAACATAAGGTGCTCAAATAAATGCGCAAATCCAGTACGATTTTCATCCTCATCTCTTGCCCCAACATTGTATAAAATATTTACTGCAACAAGCGGGGTAGAAATATCACGATTAACTATAACCCTTAGACCGTTTTTAAGTGTAAATCTTTCAAATTCTATCATATCGAACTTTTTCCGTAAAGATAATAATTTTGGTAATTAACAACCAAAATAAGTAATTGATATAAATATCATTATTTTTTCAACTGTTTTGTTGAAAAATAGTGAATAAATTTATTAAATTTGATGCAACCTTACTATCCTTAATTAAGTTTTAGGATTATTGTTATTTAAATTCACTTATTATGAAGAAA
This sequence comes from uncultured Bacteroidales bacterium, assembly GCA_964622935.1. Lineage (GTDB taxonomy): Bacteria > Bacteroidota > Bacteroidia > Bacteroidales > ML635J-15 > Bact-19. The sequence goes on from CAZUQY010000110.1 coordinate 1,403, forward strand.
TTTACTTTTACTCTTGTTGTATTTTTTTGTACAATTGGTTTATTTGCTCAAAAAAGTTATCAAACAACTTTCGAACAACCAAGCGAAAATGTTTATGATGTTAGTTTTGACCTAAACTTTTGGGATATTAAAGAATTAACAGCTGATGGTGTAACATATCAATATGTTGACATGAACATTAGCACTGTAACAAACAAAGCCGGGTGGGCAGAGTTAGCTATCATTAGTGCTTCAATTCAATTACCCAAACTTAAGGATGTTGATTTTGAGGTAATTTATACAGATTATACAGATTATCAACTTGATTATCCAATGCTTCCTTCGCGAGGAATCATATACAGAAATCAAGATCCATCAGAAATTCCTTATTCAATTGCACCAGAATCTCTTGTGGACAGCTTCTATCCTACTGACATTGCTAAAATGGAAGATCCTTTCATTTTTAGGGATATTCGTGGAACATCTGTTAGACTCACTCCATTTCAATATAATGCAGTAACTAACACTCTACGAGTATACAATAGTGTAAAAATTAGAATGACTGAAAACAATAACGAACCGACAAACCCTCTGATTTCTAATCATGTTAATCAGATTAGAGAAGTAGAAGGGATTTATCAAAACATGTTTATAAACTACTCATCTGCTAAATCTAATGCAAGTTTATCAATGGAGGAGTACGGAGATATTCTTGTTATAACAACATCTAATTATATGGCAACGATGGAACCATATATTACTTGGAAAAAAGAAATGGGATACAATGTTTCTTCAACAACCGTTTCAACCGGTACAAATGTTTCTACTACAATTTCTTCAGCTTATTCATCAAATCCGAATCTTCTTTATGTTCAACTTGCAGGTGACTGGGCTGACATAAAATCACCAACTATATCAAGTGATGGAGTAAATTGCCCTATTGACCCTTTTATGGGAGCTGTATCAGGTGGTGATAATTACATTGACATTTCTGTTGGACGTTTTTCATGTAGTAACACTACAGATTTAACAACTCAAATAAATAAAACCATTACCTACGAAAAAACACCTGATATGACATCAGGTTGGAGAGAATCATTTATTGGAATTGGGTCTTCAGAAGGTGATGGTATTGGTGATGACAGCGAAATTGACTACACACACATCCAACGTCTTTACACAAACAGACTTGATGGATTTACATATAACACTCATGAACAAAATTATGACCCAGGTGCAAGTGCTACAACACTATCTGGACATATTAATACTGGAGCATCAACAATTGCCTACTGTGGTCACGGTGATGTAGACATGTTTGTAACAACAGGATTCGACAATACAAATATTAATAGTAATTTATCAAACGGTGATAAACTACCATTTATAGTATCAGTAGCATGCGTAAATGGTGCATTTCATAACACATCAACTTGTTTTGCTGAAACATGGTTACGTAAATCAGGTGGTGGTGCAGTTGTTACATGGATGTCAACAATTAATCAAGCTTGGACTCCACCACAAAGAGGACAAGACTATTTTTACGACATTCTAGTTGGAGGTTTTAATTACGACACCGACGGAATTTCTAACACTACAGGATATAACACAACTGAACAACGCACTCATTGGGGATCAATTGTTGTAAACTCTGCGGTTCTAATGTTAACGGAAAGTCCTGCAAATGAAGATATCGAAACAATAAAAACTTGGACAACTTTTGGAGATGCTTCATTACAACTAAGAACAAAAACACCTGATGCATTAACATTGTCCAACACTGAACCAATTGTTGGAGAAGCTTTTGCAGGAACTGCATATATTAATGGAACTCCTGCTGCAGATGTCCTCATATGTATTTCTGCAAGCGACAATTACTACTCAGGTTTAACAGATGGTTCCGGAGCATATTCCATTACTCATAGTCTTTCTGCTGGAGAAGCTTTATTGGTTGCAACTGCATTTAACACAACTTCAGTTTACGAAACAACTACAGTAATCGATTCAGATCCATGCTTGCCAATAAACAATCTCGTTGGAACTTCAACAGGAAATAGTGTTACTTTAACATGGGATGTTCCAACTGAAGGTAATGTAACCGGTTATAATATTTATCGTGAAGGCTCACTACAAACAACAGTAACAGCAGGTCTCACATTCACTCAAAATAGTGTGCCAAACGGAACATATGAATATTGCGTTAACGCAATTTTTGATGGTGTAGAATGTTATGATGATTTATGCACTACAGTAATTGTTAATGACGGAAGTAACAGCTCATGTGAATCTCCTGTCAACCTATCAGTAAACGAAGTTGATCCAACAACTCATACATTATCATGGGAAATTCCTTTAGGGTCAAACAACATTTTTGATGATATTGAATCCCATACAGCATTTACAATAAACTCTGCTGGTGATGTTCCTTGGTCATATATTGATGGTGATGCAAGCACAACATATTCGATCTCGGATTATGATTTCACAAACGCAGGATTAGAAATGGCATACATAGTATTTAACCCGGAAGAGGTGCTTAACACAACCAATAGTACTCCATTAACCGAGACAACTGATGGAACTCCATTTAATGCATACTCAGGTAGTCAATTCCTTGCATGCTTTAATGCCTCAACAGGAGATCCAGTTATGCAAACCAACGATTGGATTATTAGTCCAGAGCTTAATTTCTCCGCCCCATTTGAATTTACATTCCAAGCTCGTAGTGGTCATAAAACTACATATCCAGAGAGTTTCAAAGTAACATATTCAACAACAACAAATGCCGAATCAAGCTTTACTAATATTCTACAAACTGTTAGCTCTGCTTTTTTTGAATGGACAGAATACACATATACTGTTCCTGCAAATGCTAAATATGTTGCCATAAATTGCAATTCAACCGACAAGTATTACTTCTGTGTTGATGACATTTACATTGGCGATGGATCTATACCTGGAGCAACATTAACAGGATATAATGTTTACTGTGATGGCGTATTTCTTGGAACAACAACAGAAACAACATATACAAATGTAGATGCAGATGAAGACTATCATGAGTATTGTATTGAGGCCACATATGCAGATAACTGTATTTCACCACAAGTATGCGAAACAATTGGCGCTGCAGCTGTAACATATAACATTGTTGCAAGTGCAGGTAGCAACGGAACAATAACTCCTTCTGGAACTACTACAGTTAACGAAGGAACTAACCAGACTTATAATATTACACCTAATTCATGTTATGAAATCAATGATGTACTAGTTAATGGCTCAAGTGTGGGTGCAGTCTCTACATACACATTTAATAATGTAACGTCAAATCAAACTATTTCAGCAAGTTTTAGCCAATTATCATACAATGTAACTTCAAATGCTGGAACAGGCGGAAATATTACTACTGACGGTACTATTGATTGTGGTGATGACCTGACATTTAATGTTGATGCAAATACATGTTATGAAGTTTCTAGCGTTACAGTAAATGGAACTCCAATTACATTAAGCGGTAACAGCTATACAGTAACAGATGCAAGTGAAGACATTTCACTAAATGTAACATTTAGTGAAATCGTTTATAATGTCGCTGCAAATGCTCAAACAGGTGGAAATATTTCAGCAAATAGCACTGTTGATTGCGGTGATGACCTTACATTTAGTGTTAGTGCTGAGAGCTGTTATGAAATTGGAATAGTCACAGTTAATGGAAGTCCTGTTACTTTAACAGGAGGCAACTATACAATCAATAATGTTGATGAAGACATCACAATAAATGCAGAGTTTGATATTATGTCATATACTGTTAATACAAATGCAGGTGCAGGAGGAAATATTAGTGTTACTAGTGCTGTAAATTGTGGCGATGACCTTGTAATTACATTTGTACCAGATGCATGTTATGAGGTAACATCAGCAACGGTTAACGGAAATCCAATCACAGTTATTGGAAACTCATATACCGTGGTTAATGTTTCTGAAGACATCACAATCAACGCAAACTTTGGTGCTGCATCCAGTTTCACAATTTCAGGAAATGCAAGTGCAGGTGGTAGTATTTCAACATCTGCTCCAACAGTAGTATGTGGAGAAAATGTGACTTTCACATTATATCCTGAAACATGCTACGAAATCGGCACAGTAACTGTCAATGGATTACCTGTAACAATGAGTGGAAACAGTTATACTATCACTAATATTACACAAGAAATAACAATAAATGCCCAATTTGATCAAATTCTGTACGACGTTACTTTAGATGCTGAAATTGGTGGAAATATTACTGGCGTAGGAAGCACAATCGAATGTGGTGGAACAGTGGTTTTCTCAGTCGTTGCTGAAGAATGCTATGAAATTGAAAGTATAACATTCAACTCTATCCCACTTACACCTGGGCAAGCATCATACTCTGTCAGCAATATTACAAGTGATGTTACTATTGAAGCAACATTTACATTACTAACAATGACAATTACTGCTAACGCAGGCTCAGGCGGGTCAATTACACCAGATGGTAATATTACTGTTAACTGTGGAAGTAACCAAACGTTTACGATCACTCCTGATGCTAACTATATTATTAACGATGTACTTGTTGATGGATTAAGCGTTGGAGTTGTCAGTCTATATGAATTCTTAAATGTTACGGACAATGCAACTATTATTGCTACTTTCCAAGAATCTACAGGGATTTTTAATAATACAAGTTCTGAAATCAACGTATTCCCTAACCCTGCAAATGACATTATCTCTATTGAATTAAATCATAATGAATCTAATGCAAACAACATTAATATTATGTCACTTGATGGTAAAATTGTTAGAACGATTACAATTTCGTCCGACAAAACAAATATTGATATCAACGAATTTGCTCCAGGAGTTTATTTTATGAATATTAGTTCCGAAAATGAACTATTACAAACTATAAAACTTATTAAATTATAGTTTAATAATAATCGCAATTTAAAGACTGCCTGCTTTTTTTGCAGGCAGTTTCTTTTTACCTTAGTCGCAAAATAATTCATTATGAAAAACAACATTCTTTTAATTCTATTTACTCTGAGCACTCTATTCATTTCGAAATCCTTTGCATGCACAAACTATTTAGTAACAAAAGGTGCCTCTGCTGATGGTTCAACAATGATAAGTTATGCTGCTGACTCTCACATACGATATGGTGAACTATACTGGAAACCAGCGGCAAAATGGCCAGAAGGATCAATGGTAACACTTTATGACAGAGGCACAGCAAAACCACTGGGTCAGATTCCACAAGCATCAGTTACCTATCAAGTTATAGGTTTTATGAATGAACACCAAGTAGCAATCGGAGAAACTACTTATGGAGGTAGACATGAATTACATGACAGTCTAGCAATTATTGACTATGGTAGTCTGATGTTTTTAGCTTTACAGAGATCGACAAGTGCTCGTGAAGCCATTAATATAATGTTTGAACTTGTTTCAGAATATGGATATGCAAGCTCAGGAGAATCATTTTCAATAGCAGATAAAAATGAAGTTTGGATTTTAGAAATGATTAGTAAAGGCTGCGAACCCGTTTATGATAAAAAACTGAAGAAATATATCAATAAAAACAAAGGCGCTGTTTGGGTAGCGGTTCGTATTCCAGATGGTTATGTTTCTGCTCATGCAAATCAGTCAAGAATTACAAATTTTAAATTAAGTGACGGTAAAACATCTATCAGCACTAATGAAATTGACAAAATATTTAATCCAGAAGTTGAAATAATTTATTCTGCTGATGTAATCTCATTTGCAAGAGAAATGGGATATTTTAATGGACAAGATTCTGATTTTTCATTTTCTGATGCATACGCTCCAATAACCTATGGTGGAGCTCGTTTTTGTGAATTAAGAGTCTGGGTAATGTTTAATGATATTAATGACGACATGCAACAATATTGGGAAGCAGCATGTGGGAACGACTTATCAGTAAGATTGCCACTTTATATTAAACCAAACCGTAAACTTACCCCACAAGATTTATTTGCCTTTAAACGCAATTATCTTCAAGGTACAGAACTTGACATGAGCAAAGATGCAGGTGCTGGTCCTTTTGGCAGTCCTTATCGTTGGCGACCACTAACCTGGGAATACGACAGTGTAACATATCTAAACGAACGTGTAACAGTAACACAACAAACCGGCTTTTCATTTATTGCACAAATGCGCTCTGAGTTTCCTAATCCTATTGGTGGCATTTTTTGGTTTGGAGTTGATGATGCAGGATCTTGTGTTTATGTGCCGTTTTATTGTGGAATAACCAAGACTCCACTTAAATGGTCAGAGGGCTATGGTGATATTTTAACATACAAAGACGATGCAGCTTTTTGGGTCTTCAACAGAGTAGCACATTTTAAATATCTATTTTACAGCCGTGTTATGGTAGATATTATAAAGCACCAGTCAAAACTCGAAAATCAGTTTGCTGACTACCTGCCTGCAATTGACAAAGCAGCACTTGAACTTTACAATGAAGACCCAAATCTGGCAAAGCAATTCCTTACTGATTACTCCTGCAATATGGCCGATTACGTTGTTGATTATTGGAAAGAACTTGGCAATTTCCTTCTAGTTAAATACCTTGACGGTAATGTAAAACACGAAATTGACGGAGAATTTGAGCGTAATCCTTGGGGTTACCCAAAATCCCCAATGTTCCCAGGATATTCTGAAGAATGGAAGAAAAAGTTAATTGAAGAGACTGGAGATCAATTTGAAATGAAATAGAAGATTCAAATTACAATAAACAAATAACAAATCCCAAGCTGATATCACAGTTTGGGATTTATTTATTGCAATATATGTGCAATTTTTTTAATAATAAAAGTAAATTTTAGTTTTTTCTTTTATTTATTAACAGACTAACACTTAAAAAATAGTTTAGCAAACTAAGTCATCTTTAAAAAAGAAAAGCATACATAAAATAATGTTTAATATTCATTATGCGTCCATTTGTTTAAAAACAGTGTCATGGTTTTATATGATCTTTTCAAGAAACATTCCTGCTTATGATTCACATTCAAATCAAAACCTAGCATAACTAATCCTTAACTTTGCTAAATTCATTCGATTTTCGGATATAACAAAAATAAATTGATTTTTTTTGATGTTTCTACACATTCTCAATAATTACAAAATTATCATTTTAAACAAGCAGTGTATTACCACATAATACTTATTGTTTTATACATTATCAACTTTTTTTCATTCATAAAACAATCTATCTATAAATATTCTTGATTGGTTTCTTTTATGAAACTAACACCCTTAATAGTATCAATTAGCCTTACTGCAGCAATGCCTTATCTAAAATAAAGACTTATTTGTCGAGATCGCACAAAGCTGATGTATTTTTAATAATAATAATAAGGTAAGCAAATATTTAATTATTGAAAACTAGCTTGCCATACAATATTATGGGGATAATTAGAAACAATATCAGTAAATGTTTATCATTTAGTATTAAATGTGTTTCTACTATTTTATTGATATTTCTTACAACTTTTATCTCAGCCCAAACAGAAGGAGATTACATTTCATATCAAAGTGGAAGCTGGGTAACTGCTTCAAACTGGCAAGTTTATTCATCTGGATCTTGGATTTCAGCAACAGATTACCCTGGTGAG
>CAZUQY010000111.1:0-8994 GCA_964622935.1 uncultured Bacteroidales bacterium
TTTTTCAAAGGTAAATTATTTACCTTAGCACATCAAAATAAAATATTCCCTTAATGTATCTTGTTCATATTCAGCAATATCAGTTGCAGTAATTACTTGTGCTCCATTATTTATGTCAATTTCAAGAATAACTCCAGGAAGCCCACCAAAACGTTCAGGACCGAAATTACCAGGCCAATCTAAAGCAAACCATGCTAAAACATTATTCTCTTTAAGCTCATCATAATATGAAGCATTCATACAAATATGTCCTGCAACCTCTTTTAAATCATTTAAAACCTTCCAATTTGGATATTGAATACTATCCTCAATTAAATACAATTTGTCCAAAGTCCTCATCACATCATAAGTAGTATTATCTTCCAGATTTCTGAAAATAAAATATTCATCACTCCTCTGAGAATGTCCATTAAAATTATTATTCTCATTTAAATCCTCATATCTATAAGACTTTGAATTATAAAACAACACCCCCTTCGTTTCATATTCAGACCTATTTCCCCACACATATTCATATCGCTCTCTTTGACTCTTATCCATGTAGTCAACAGTTGAGATTTTCTTTATCCAGTCATGCTTTACAGTATAAATGATTTTACCACTTGTGTTTTGAGCAATTATAAAATTTACAAATAATACTGCTGAAATCAACAAAATCAATATCTTCTTCATTATTATTCCTTTTTAATCTTTAAACAATAGAATACCCTATCCAAAATTAGTTCCGTCGACAAATCTAATGTCTTCCTCGTTTCTTAACTTTAGTATCAAATCCTCTTAAGTTATACGCAACACTTAACATAAAATACCTTGCCAAAGTTGGCGAACTTGTATACTCAGTATAATTTGCACTAGCAGTTTGTTGCAAGAATAGTTTCTCGTTCATTACATCGAATGCTGCTAATCTTATTTCGAATCTATTTTTCTCTCCTAAAAGTTGTCTAACAGAAACATTAACAAGCATAACATCAGTCTCATAATTTAGTCTATCATTAAAATAATTATCCCAATCTAAATTTGCTTCCAGATATGTTTTCTTCGCAAACTGCCATTTAATTCCTGCACTAGAGCTGTAGGATAAGATACTTTGATTTTGTTGACTTTGTATTGAATAAGTAACACGATTTTGAGAAATCCCTCCCCCAACATTAAAATTCAACTTTGGTCCAATTGTTAAGTTTAATGCTAATTTACCATTATAATATTTAGACTTAGTAATATTTTCTATTTCATTAATAAAAATTGGACTTTCACCATAGTTCATACTACCTGATAGTTTTAAAGACAGTATAGTTTTAATAATTGGAACACTTGACCATAAATAGAGATATGTATTCTTGCCACCATCAACATTCTCTGGAGTAGAAACAGTTACATATCCTAAACCATCAACAAAATCAGTGTTTTGATTATAAACTATTGTGTTTTCATTTAAAATAGTTCCCGCGCTAACACCAAAACTAGAGAAAGAGGCCTGACTCCAATAATACATATTAAGACCAATATTATGAGACCTTTCTGGTATTAGATTTAAGTTCCCATTAATTCTATAAAATGGATTACTCAAGTCAGCAACAGGCTGAAGCTGGCTCATCGAAGGTTCGTTTACATTGTAACTATAATTAGTTCTGAACCTTAGATTATTAGGGAGCTCTAAATTAGCACTTGCATACGGAATAAAATTTTGATATTTTCTTGACTGCATTTCATTAAAATCTGTTGATTCAATAGAACTTGCATAGCGACCAGACAAATCAATAACTTGAAAAGCTCCTCCCAAAGTAACATTCAAGCCTTGCCATGCATAATTTAAACTCGTTCCTATACGATTATACAATACATTATGATAATAATAATTTGATAATGAATCGATTACAGTATTCCCACTAAGTGCATTCTGTGAAACTTTTCCTGACTCTTCCATACTCAAGGAAATGTTATAAAAACTCATCAATGATAGTCTTTTACCAAAAGGCTCAACATACATGACGCTTGACTTAATTAACTTATCATCATTACTATCATCATAAAGCAATTTCATCTGCTCTGAAGGTGTTAAGGATAAAAAATATTGATTAATATTTTCTGTATTCCGGATTGAAACATTATTACTTAAATCAGCGACACCACTCACTGCAAGTGTTCTTCCTTTCTTTTTAAATTTATGACTATATAATCCAAGTGCATTTATTGAATAAGAATCAAAATCTGTACTATCAATTGTGTTATTTGAGTTAATATCATAAAAAGAAGGCGTTTGAAATAATTGCGTTTTAAAATTATCAGTGATACTTCCCGCAAATCTAGCATTTACTCTAAATATAACTGAATTACTTGAATCAATATCAATTTCTACTCGAGAAGAAATACTATGTGAGTTATTATAACGATAATTGTTTATTGTGTCAAATCTAAAATATGAAGTATCTGGAAGGAATGTCTGACGAAGTGTAAATTGCTCATAATTCAAATCAGTCTGATTATAGAAATATCCAAAATTAAACTTCGTTTTCTTATCAAAATAATTATAGTTGACTCCAGCGCCATAGTTTTCCGTAAATCCTTTACCATCAAAATAGCTACCAGGCATGGAAGAAGATTGCCTATGTGGATTTCCACCACCTCCAAATCCAAAATCTCCATTATCATAATCAGAATATGCAGAGCTACCCTTAAATTCTGAATAATCATCCCAATTTACACCTGTACTATTAATATTGTTTCCATAACCAATAAATGAAAGCTGCGATTTTTCGTTAAATTTATTATAACTTCCGCGTAATGCCCATCTCCAATCTGTTCCACCAGCTACAGATACTTTACCAAATTGGCCATTCTTGTATTCATCTTTTAATTCCAGATTCATAACCTTATCATCTGTACCATCATCTATTCCAGTAAGTCTTTCCTGTTCCGATTTATTGTCGTAAACTTGAACCTTTGAAATAGCTTCAGCATCAAGATTCTTAGTAACACTAGCAGCGTCGTCACCAAAGAATGTTTTCCCATCAACATAAATTCTACGGACATCCTTACCCATAGTGCTAATATTACCCGATTCGTCAATATCAATTCCAGGAAGTCTGCGAAGCAGATCTTCTACTGTTGATCCCGGTGGAACCTTAAATAACCTAGCATCATATTCTACAGTATCACCATGAATAAATAAAGGGGCTTTAGCTGATTTAATTACGACTTCCATTAAAATTGAAGCAATTGGTTCAACTGTAATAATACCAAAATCAAATTCACTATTATCAGTAACAGGAATTAACCTCTGTATTGGCATAAAACTAATATGAGAAATCTTTAGTAAATAACCAGTATTTCTCACACTCTTAAATCTAAATTGCCCATCAGAATTTGTTGTAGTGTAATTTATTAAAGTTGAATCAGAACTAGTAAGTAACATAACTGTCGCAGCTGGCACTGTTTCACCTAAAGAATCAACAACTTGCCCCTTAACTGTGATGTTATTAATGTTTTGAGAAAATAATGAGACTGAGATTACCAAAACCATTAATGTAAAAGAAAGTCTAGTGTTGTATTTCATATCAGCATATCTTTTAAATATTCTGAGAACATCTCAAAAATATTATTTTATTGTATTAAGTTGCGAAAATATTAAATATTTATTACTTATATCTCAATTATCGAAAATACTCAATTCTGTTCCCTAATTGCAATCTTTAATGATGCACCATCTTTCAAATAAAAACCCTGCTTTAAATGTACCGATTTACCAGCACTTATTTTTACAGAAACTCCCGATTCGATTACAAACCTATTAGTTTTACCACCATCTAGAAAACTATGTGGCTCGGCATATGGCAAACCTTTATTAATCAAATTTACATTTTGTGGTTCAACGATTAAATTACCAGAAACATAAAAATCCTGATCGTACACGACATCTCTGTTTGCCAGTTTTAAATCAACATCATTTCTTAGCCATTGTTCTTTAATCAACATAGCATGACCAAGACTCTTTTGTCCGCTGTACCACGAAGGTAAAGTTTTCAAATTATTAAAGTATTTGATATAATCGTTCATTGTTAAATCATAAACAAAAGGAGCACCCGATGTTGAATCTCTATCATCAAATTCACTCCATCTGGAATAAACTAACGAAGAATATTTTAGTGTATTAGCAATTGTAACAGAATCATAAACTTTATCATTATATGTAGTTCCATTTGAGCCATCTACTCCCATATTGTATTTTTCACCATCAAAAATATTTTTTGTAAATGTATTTCTAAACCTAATCATGTCAGTTTCTGTAAAAACAGTATCACCTGCGAACTTATAATAATCATAAGGAAATAAACTAACGATTGCGCCATGATTCAAATCTTCAATATAAGCAACAAAATATCCATAGTTTGGCATTAGTTTTCGTCTCCGTTTACAGTTTCTGTATGTAACATGCCAGCCCATATGATACCACCAGTATGAGTTTTTCTCTTCATCGAGCATAAACACAGGTGCTTCATACTCCTCTCGTAAACATTTATCATCAAATGATACAGTTGTCTTATGTAATTTAGCTATAGTTTTTGCTTTTTCCTGATAATCGACATTCCCAGTTGCAAGCCCCATAAATAAAAGAGCACGTGCAAATCCAACTTGCATATTAACAACTAGTCCACCGCTCGGTTGCATCATCCCTTCGCTCTCACTCCAGAGATTGTTGGTAAAAAAATAATCAAATGTTTCGTCAACTCTTGATGACAGCCATTTGGCATATTCACCAAAGGTATAGAAATCTCTTCCCGAAAAATTACAATTACATGTACCTGAACTATAATTAACCTGTTGGATTTCTGTAAATTGATATAAGCTATCCAAAGCTAATTCAGGATATAAAATCTCAATAAAAAACACAAAACGTGATAAACTTGCAATAATATATCCATCAGCATATGTGGAAGTTGTAGATTCAGTCCATTTTGGAGTACTTACAAGTGACTCAGGATTAATGTCATTTCTGTTTTCAACTATACAAAGTGACTGCATCACAAACTTATACAAATATGCCTTATCCCCTGTCGCATCATATATATCAAGATAACCTTCCAGTACTTTCGACATCCCATCTCCAAAAACAAAAGCATCTCCATTTGGACTAATTGTACATATTTTATGCTTTTGAACCAAATAATCGTTATAAGCATCAAAATCCTCCTTAACACTTATAGTATCATAATTTTGCGCCCCCAAGGAAATTATAATAAGCATCAAAAACGCGGCGACAATAAAAATCTTAATTAAATTTCGCATATTTTACTTCTCAGATTTTAATACCCGATTTTCTTCCTCAAGTTTATTTATTCTTAATTCAAGTTCACCAATATACAAATAGAGTTCCTCAACATTCCTGAGCAACCCAGTAATAGTTTCCGTCACAGGCATTCCATTTTCCATTATATCACTTTCCGCCTTAATATAAGGCAGGTGTTTATCAATGTAAATTCCACTCAATCTATCGTGTAAACTTTCTAAAACATATTCATCATTAAACACAAAATCGCACCATCCATTTGGTTCAACTATTATCTCTTCACTTGCTCTAATACTACCACAAACATCAATTTTATATTGAGGATTATCCGTTCCAAATCCGGTTTTCCCATCAGACAGAACAGTAATAACCTTTTCTTCATTAAACATTACTCCAAATTCCCCTTGCTTATTAAGTATAAACTTCAACTCTGTTCCCATTCGAATGGCTGAAAAAACTGTATCTGTTCTAACTGTATCTTTTTTAAATCTGTTAATGGAAAATTCCGAAGCTAAAACAGAATTAAACTGAAAAACAAAACCCAGAAATAGGGAAATTAATAAAACTGACTTTTTCATAATAAATATTTAAATTACAGATTACAAATTAACTAAAAACAGGCCAAAAATCAGATACTATTAAAACTTTTTATAATTTAAGCTAAACTTTACTGAAATATTATTGAAGGTACAAATGATTTTCATATTTTTACAAAAAATTCAAGCAAATATCAAAAATTAACAGAATGAAAAAATTACTTTCCATCTTCTTACTAACTATTGCATTTGGCAATTTTGTAATTTCTCAAACAGGCAATCTTGATGAGAACATGATTAACTCAATTCGTGAAGAATATTCAAAAACTGCTGAACAAGATTACGGAATAAGAAATGCAGTAAGTAATAACGAGATCAAGAAACTTGCAGTTAACCGAGATATCGCAGGAAAATCCGAACACAATTTTAAATATAAGGTAAACGTAAGTGGGATTACTGACCAAGAATCAAGTGGTAGATGTTGGATGTTTACCGGATTGAATACACTTAGACCGTTAATAATCAACGACAAGGATTTATCTTCATTTGAATTTTCAACGAATTACCTCTATTTCTGGGATTTACTTGAAAAATCCAATTTATTTCTAGAGGCTGTAATGGATAATTCTCGTAAGGATTTCTCAGATAAGACAGTTGAATGGTTATTTAAAAATCCTATAGGTGACGGTGGCGTATGGAATTCATTTGCAAATATTGTAAAGAAATATGGTGTTGTTCCTAAACCAGTAATGCCTGAAACCTATCATAGTGAAAATACAGCTTGGTTAAACAAGCTATTATCACGAAAACTTCGTGAAGACGGATTAACACTTTATAATCTTAAAAAGTTAAAAGCACCTACACATCAAATTGAAAATACGAAATTCAAAATGATGTCTGAAATTTATAGGATGCTTGTATTATTTTTAGGAGAGCCACCTGTCGAATTTGACTATCGATTTGTTAATAAATCAGATGAAATTGGTGAATACAAAACGTATACACCTCAAGGCTTTTATGAAGAATTATTTCCTGACTACAACCCTGACAATTATGTAATGTTAATGAATGACCCGACTAGAGAATATTATAAAATCTATGAAATTGAATTTGATAGGAATGTTCTTGAGGGCATAAATTGGAGATATCTCAATCTTCCTTCAGAAAAGTTAAAAGGTTTTGCACTCGAGAGCATTAAAAACAACGAAGCAATGTATGTATCATGTGATGTTGGTAAACAACTAAGCAAAGAAGATGGCACTCTTGATATAGATAATTATGATTTTGAAGCTCTCCTTGGTGTTGAATTCGGAATGACTAAAAGAGACAGAATAAAAACATTTGATAGTGGTTCTTCACATGCTATGTTATTAATGGCAGTTGATACAGATAAAAATGACAAGCCCTATAAATGGCAATTTGAAAATTCATGGGGCGCATCATATGGACATAACGGTTATCTTACATTTACGGACGAATGGTTTGACGATTATTTGTTTAGAGTAGTCATAAATAAAAAATATCTGGATACTAAAACTCTAAGTTTGTTAGATCAGGACCCAATAATGTTACCCCCTTGGGACCCTATGTTTATGCAGGATTTTTAAGATTTAGATATGTGTGGAATAACTGGCGTCTATTGCTTTAATAAAAAAGCAGAATCATACAAAGACCAAATTGAAAAATCAATTAGGTCATTAAAGACAAGGGGTCCGGATGCGAACGGTATTTTTATTGACAAAAATACAGGACTTGGACACACTAGGCTTTCTATTATAGACATAAGTGAAGCAGGTGCTCAACCGTTTACAGATAATTCGGGAAGATATACTCTTGTCTTTAATGGGGAATTTTACAATTATAATGATTACAAAAACGAGCTTATAAATGATGGAATAATTTTCAGGTCTACATCTGATACAGAAATCTTATTATACCTGCTGATTAAATACGGAACTAAAGCGCTCGAATCTGTTAATGGATGCTTTGCCTTTGCGTTTTACGATTCTGAAGAAAACACCTGTTTAATTGCTAGAGACAGAATGGGAATTAACCCTTTACATTATTATCAGGATAATGGAAAGATAATATTTGCATCTGAAATGAAAGGTGTCCTATCTTACGGCATCCCTAAAAAACTAAATTACTCGACTCTCAAAACATATTTGCAATTAAATTACATCCCAACAAATCAAAGTATCTTAGAAAATGTTCACAAATTAGAACCGGGGACTTTTCTGCTGATTGATAAAAATGGGATAAAACAAAACAAATATTACGAAATTCCAAAGCCGTGTGAAGCAAATGATTCGTTCACATATTCTGAAGCTAAAACGAAACTCCACGAACTCATGGATAATGCCGTGCAACGCCGAATGATTGCAGATGTTCCGTTGGGTTGTTTTTTAAGTGGTGGAATAGATTCATCTGTTATTACAGCTCTCGCATCTAATCACACCAAAAACCTCAATACATTTTCAATTGGATTCAGCGACAATGCATTTTTTGATGAAACAAATTTCGCAGAACTTGTAGCAAAAAAATATAACACAAATCATACTGTTTTCAAAGTCAGCAATGACGAATTGCTTCACAATTTGGATGCAATCCTTGACTATTTTGACGAGCCATTTGCAGATTCTTCTTCCTTAGCTGTTTACATATTAAGTCAGCTGACAAGAAAGAAAGCGACAGTGGCATTGAGTGGTGATGGAGCAGACGAACTATTTTCAGGCTACAATAAACACAGTGCACATTTTAATGCCAGTTATGCTGGTGCAAAAGAAAAGCTGGTATCTGCACTTAATCCTCTTTGGAAAATAGCTCCAAAGTCAAGGAATTCGAAAAATGCGAATTTCGTAAGACAATTAAATCGTTTTTCTACCGGATTCAATCTAAGCGCTGATGAGCGATATTGGTTTTGGGCAAGTATTGGTTCAGAAAGATATGCCGACAAATTATTAAAAATAAAATCCAACACAACCGAATATCACAACAAAAAGAGTCAATACTTAAGAGATGAGCTTGATTTTTCAGATCTTAACACTATTCTTTATACCGACCTTCATCTTGTATTACAAGGAGATATGCTTACTAAAACTGATCTGATGTCAATGGCCAATAGCCTAGAAGTAAGAACTCCATTTTTAGACCATACCGTAATAGATTTTGTTA
>CAZUQY010000112.1:0-8977 GCA_964622935.1 uncultured Bacteroidales bacterium
ATTATTGTAGTTTCAAATCTAATTCCTGATCAAAAACTTATTGACTTCCTAAAGAATACTTCAGAATCAACAGTTATAAAAGATGGACAAGTCATTGCGTACAATTATAACAAGTCTGATGATAACGACTTACCTAAGAATCAAATCGAATACAAAAATGATTTGATAATTCTGAATTCGAACACCGATGTTTTCAGCCTTAATGGAATTTGCATACAAAATGACTTCGAGCTGATTACAAAAAAAAGGAAATCAAATTCATTAAGCAAGACCAACACTATTTTTGGCGATTATCCTGTTTTTGCAGAAGATGGTTGTTTTGTGGAGTGCACAACAATAAATACAAGTGACGGCCCCGTTTATATTGGTAAAAACGCTAAAATAATGGAAGGATCTCACATCAGAGGGCCATTTGCATTATGCGAAAGTGCTGAAATAAAAATGGGAGCAAAGATTTATGGTCCTACAACGATTGGTCCCTGGTGTAAAGTTGGCGGTGAAATAAACAACTCAATATTTTTTGCATATTCAAACAAAGCTCATGACGGGTTTTTAGGTAATTCTGTTATTGGAGAATGGTGTAATTTAGGAGCAGACAGCAACAACTCCAACTTAAAAAATAATTATACCATAGTTAAACTTTGGGATTATGAAACACTAAGATTTAAAAACACTAATCTACAATTTTGCGGACTTATAATGGCAGATCATTCTAAATGCGGAATTAATACAATGTTCAACACAGGAACAGCTGTTGGCGTTTCAGCAAATATCTTTGGAAGTGGGTTCCCTCGTAATTTCATTCCATCATTTTCATGGGGTGGGCATGCCGGCATAACAGAGTTCAAACTCAACACAGCATTTGAAATAATGTCCAAAGTTATGCAACGGCGAGGTAAAGAGTTATCAAAGGACAATAAGAAAATGTTCGATCATATTTTTAATGAATCCTCTGTATTTCGTAAATTTTAAACATTTATCATAAATTTATGTTTTATGAATTGGCACAAGTATTGCCAATACAGTGTGTATAATATTTATTAACATTTTAATGCCATTTTGACAGAATAATATGGGAAAACTAACAGATTTATATAATATGTTACCTGGAGATGATGAAAGAGATTCTGACATTATTCCTATTGTAACAAACATTTTTGATGACGACGAAAAAAATCAAAAAAAATACCCCGAAGAGCTACCTATTCTACCTTTGCGTAACACTGTGCTGTTTCCAGGAGTTGTAATTCCATTAACAATAGGACGAGATAAATCCTTCAATCTTATTAGAAGTATTCAAAATTCAACTAAGATTTTTGGAGCAATCTCTCAAAAAGCTGTAGAAGTAGAGGAGCCAAAGGCTGGGGATATCTATCAAATTGGAACAGTTGCCGAAATTTTAAAAGTTATTGAAATGCCTGATAACACAATTTCTGTCATTATCCAAGGAAAAAAAAGATTTGAAATAGCAGAATTTATCTCTGATGATCCCTTTTACACAGCTAAAGTAAATTATGTACCCGAAATAAAAGCTGTTGCAGACGATAAAAACTTCCAGGCAGTAGTTGGATCTTTAAAAGACTTATCACTTAAAATTGTAAAACTTAGTGCGGCAATTCCACATGAAGTTTCATTTGCAATCAAAAATATTGATAATTCTTCGTTTCTTATTAACTTTATCTGTTCAAACAGCGACATTCCACCAACAGATAAGCAAACGCTTCTTGAAATAGGTGACATTTACACCAGAGCTGTGCGTTTACTAGAATATCTTTCAAATCAAGTACAAATGCTCGAATTGAAAAATGACATCCAAATAAAGGTTAAAAAGGAACTTGACAAACAGCAGAAAGAATATTTGCTGCATCAACAAATGAAAACCATTCAGCAAGAACTTGGTGGTGGGCCTGCAGAACAGGAAATTAAAGATCTTAAAGAAAAGGCAGAAGCAAAAAAATGGTCTAAAGAAACTTCAAAGCATTTTGAAAAAGAATTGCATAAGCTCGAACATTTAAATCCTGCATCTGCTGAATTTTCAGTGCAATTAAATTATTTACACACAATTCTAGACTTACCTTGGGGAGAATACACAAAAGACAACTATAACCTTAAACGTGCTAAAAAAATTCTTGATGAAGATCATCATGGATTAGACATGGTTAAAGATAGAATTCTCGAACATTTGGCAGTATTAAAACTTAAGGGAGATTTAAAATCGCCTATTTTGTGTTTATATGGTCCTCCTGGAGTAGGTAAAACATCATTAGGAAAAAGCATTGCTCGTGCACTTGGGCGTAAATATGTCAGAATGTCATTAGGTGGTGTTCATGATGAATCTGAAATCAGAGGACACCGGAAAACATATATTGGTGCAATGCCAGGTAGAGTTTTACAGAACATCAAGAAAGCAAAATCTTCAAACCCGGTTTTTGTTCTAGATGAAATAGATAAAGTTGGAAGTGATTTTCGTGGAGATCCTTCTTCTGCATTATTAGAAGTCCTTGACCCTGAACAAAATTCTGAGTTTCATGACAACTTTCTAGAAATTGAATACGATCTTTCAAGGGTAATGTTTATTGCTACAGCAAATACTGTGAGCACCATAAGCCCTGCATTACGCGACCGCATGGAAATGATTGATGTTAGTGGGTATATTGTTGAAGAAAAAGTTCAAATAGCAAAACGACACTTAATCCCAAAACAATTTGAGAATCATGGCATTGCTGATCAAAAAATAAAAATAGAAGACAAAGCAATTGTAAAAATAGTTGAAGGTTACACTCGTGAAAGCGGAGTTCGAGGCCTAGATAAAAATCTAGCAAAGCTATCGCGTCAAATTGCTAGAAAAATTGGATTGGATGAAGATATTCCAAAAATAATTACAGTAGATCATATTGCAGAATTTCTTGGACACGAAAAATTTGTAAAAGAAATATACCAAGACGATGAAGTTGCCGGAGTTGTAACTGGACTTGCTTGGACTGCTGTTGGAGGAGAAATCCTATACATCGAGACTAGCCTATCAAAAGGAAAAGGCAACCTAACAATTACTGGAAACCTTGGAGATGTAATGAAAGAATCTGCAACAATTGCACTGGAGTATATTAAATCTCATGCTGAGAGTCTAAATATTGACTCTAAAGTTTTTGAAACTTGGAATATACATTTGCATGTGCCTGAAGGTGCAATACCCAAAGATGGACCATCAGCCGGTATTACAATGGCTACGGCATTAGCATCTGCTTATACTCAGCAAAAAATCAAGAAAAACATTGCAATGACTGGTGAAATTACCCTTAGAGGTAAAGTGCTCCCAGTTGGTGGAATCAAAGAAAAAATTCTTGCGGCAAAAAGAGCCGGGATTAAGGAAATTATCATTTCTGATGAAAACAAAAAAGATATTAGCGAAATCAAAGATATTTACATTAAAGGTCTAAAATTTCACTATGTTGCAACAATCAAAGATGTTTTTGAAATAGCTTTATTAAATCAGAAAGTAAAAAATGCTAAGAAACTTGATTGACTAGGAAATTAGTGCAATAAATACATTTTTCCAATTTCTTTCTTAAAGTACTTATCCGCTTCGGTTGCTCTGTGGTCAATATCTTGACCATTGATTTTAGCTTTGACTTGATAGAAATATACTCCATTTGCAAGACGATCTCCATACATATCATTGCCATCCCATGCATATTCTGTTATGTTTCGTCCAATATGCAAAGGTCCCAACTCATCTATGAAAATTACTTTAACAAGTCTTCCTGTAATTGTAAAAATTTCAATCTGTAACTCATCCGGAATCTCACTTCCAGTTAATTCAAAAACAAATCGAGTACTAGTGCTGAACGGATTCGGGTAGTTCAATAAATTAGTTATAGTAGACTGAGTAATTACCTCAAAATCAACCACATAATCATTATCACCTGATTCATTAGATGAGACATCTGTTGCTTGAACACGTAATCGATACATTCCATCTTGAGTGAAAATCGGATTATAAAGAATCTGACATGAGTTTTCTGGCAAGTCTGCAGGAATAAATTCTATCGTCTCTTCAGGATTTTCTTGTGCTGTAAAATAAATCCGTTTTTCAAATCCTGTCTGAAGATCTGTTACATATAATCTAAAAAGCGATGTATCATTTAAAACAAGATATTGATTCTCATCTTTTAACTTAACTAAAATCTCCGGCTTAGCTGAAACAATCTCCCCATTCATTATATACCTACCATCAAAACTAACATCAAGAACAGGATTTGTTATGTCTTTTTGCACATAGAAATACTTAACAGCATAATTATTAAAATGTAGCTGTTCTGGCTGATAATAATTACCTATCGTTTCATTGATTGGATTATATTCTATCCAAACACTATTTAATCCAGACATACCTAGACTTGAATAAGTAATAGTATCTATTATAACATCTCCTGCAGGATGAGTACGAAGAGTTCTCATATCCAAATCTGTCACAATATTATCATTGTCTTGCATCCAATACTTAACAACTAGACTATCCATATCATAAGTACTGATATTTTTTGTTGCTACAGCAAAACTAAACTCATCTCCTTCATTTATTGTATCACAACAAAAATAATATCCTGATGATGGATTTATAGCAGTTTCGGGAACGCCAATAAATCTCAATTGCCATTTATCTAATTGAGCCGGCGTTTTTTCTGTTTCATCCTTAGAGTAAAACTCTAATTTAAGATTTGGATATTGTTGATAATCAATAGAATCATTCAAATTAAGCACCTCATATGTATCAGTTCCGAGTTGGTCAACAACAAGTTCTTCATCTCCTTGAGTTGTAATCCCGTAGATTTTAACCCAAGACTCATCATCTGATGGATCTTCTTCGGCATATTGCATCCAATTAAATGACTCCCATGTATTTGAAGGCCCAACTACTACACTTTTAATAAATCCATATGTAAAATCTGAAATTAAGTCAGTTTCCGGAAGGTCTGCGACATTATTGCTAGCAGTTCCAAATGTTTCGACTGCAGATGAAGGAGTTCCTTTCTTTGAAAATAAAACATATGCAATCCCATCACCAACACTTCTTATATTAACTGCCCCTAAATCTTCGTATGCTTGAAGCAAGTCTTCAGGCCAATTTGAATAATTCCCATTGCCCCAAGAATATGATAATATAAAGTGTCCATCAGGAACATAATCAATCATTGATTTGAGTGAGTCTAAGCCAACTGCATCTGTATTAAATGAGAAAAAGTAATGTGGTCGACCGCTTGAAAAACACTGCGGATAATTTCTATGTCCAAAATTAGCCATATCCGATGCCCATGCAAGTATTGTTTCAGGATCAATTACAGCTATCATCATTGATGAAGCCATTCCACAATTACCAAAGTCTCCGAGTCCATTACTTGTTGCTCCATCAATATTCCAACCGATTTCATAGATACTTATCAGATTAACACTTCCATCATTATGACAATTTAACCTTTTCGGAAAATCAACATATTCAAATTTCTGAGTGAGTGGCAAATAATCGATAAATAAATAATCATCTTCTTTAAACTGATTATAGTGAGCTTGTGACCACCCTTCTTCTCCTTCCATATAAATAAAAGATGATTCTTTCCAGACAAGGCTATCAGAATTTACATGATCGCGACAAATACGCCAATAGTAAACTCGATCTTGTGTAAGATCAAATGGAACCTGCCAACTTACAATCCCCCCAGCACTCGAAACAGTTGTTTGTGTTAATAAAGAACTTCCAAATGTATCAGTTGTATCAATCTGAAAATTATAATTTGCAATTTCAGAAAACGGATCTCCTGTAGATGCCATAAGTGATACTTGTTCATTTGGGTAAATTGCATATTGATATGGAAATATAGGGTATAAATCACCAGACTTAATCAAGAAATTAATTGTCACTTCATTATTAGTTTCTGAAAGCTCATCAATTTGTCCTCCTGCATCTACAAAAACCCTTAAGGAATTAAGGCCAGGACCATTTTGCATATCAACTGGCAAACGAACATAGATTGTATCAAGATAATTACATCCATAAACGCTACTTTGAACATGATCGGTACCCCCTCCGGCATAAGTTCTATCAGTATATACAAGGAATGTATCTTGCACAGAACGACCAAGATTTTTAATTACAATTCTAACATCAAAGCTATCTATTACTGTTGTAATTTCATCGGGAATAAAACTTATCAAATCAGCAGTTATTGTCAAATCTGGCTTATCGTGAGCATTCAACACTATTGCCGGATCGCCATTGAGTGTAAACTCATGACAAGATATTTCCATTCTTACATTATTCGAATATGCCTCTTCTGTTACTTTACAAGTGTTAAGAATCTGAAGTGAAACAGGTTGTCCATATGCTTTATAAGCAATTTCTTTATAAAGTTCTGAAGAATATATATTAAGATATGAAGCAACTACACTTCCTGTAGTTGCTAAAAATCCAATTGCTCCAAGATTTGCAATATTTATCCAAGATTCACTAACACTTGCAGAGGTTATTTGATGCAAATCACCGGCAAAGCATGCATTCGCAAGAATAAAAGGATACTTATCCCGATTGTTATAATTTTCAGGGAAATCGATATTTTGATCAAATCCAGTTGTAGAACCATGACCAAAAAAAGTTAGCATTGTGGCTCCTGTATTTATTAAATCGCGAACAGAATCGGATTGTGTAATTTGTATTGGCTCCGAACTGCTTTTTAAAAATGTGCTTACTATACCCCCAAAAAGAGTATCTTCAATAATTGTTTCATAATTACTTAAATAATAAGCAAATGTTGTTTGTTCACTAACATTTGATCCTCCACCAAAATGCACAATTCTTTTCATCCATTCATCAGTCAAATTTGACTCATATGTCATTACCTTATCAAGGTATTCCAAAACCTGATCATTTGTAAAGACACTTAATCTTCCAGTTCCAAAAACAGGGTTATAACTATTCCCATCTATACCTGCAGTTATAAGATTATCTGATGATGGATTCCCAGCTGAAGGAACCAGACAATTTGCAAAATATGTGCTACTATTTCTAACCATACGAAAATGGATAGATTTCCCTACCAAAAATAAAAATCTAGGTTTACCCGAATCATCATAAAATCTTCGGACAATATTCCGCATTGCGACAGGATGTTTATTCACTCCATAGGCATACTGATCATATAGATGATCCACATCCATTATTAAAACATTATATCCATTAGAATTTCGATATGCTGCATATTGCTCACAAGAAGACCAGAGATTCTTATGGGTTACTATCAGATAACCTGCATTAGGGTTTTGATTATAATAATCAATAAATTTATTATTGCTACTTATTTTAGTAATTCTGTCTACACTTTTATACCCTGATTGGTTACACATAACCATTTCTCTTTCACTATCAGTGTGATTCACAAGAGCTTTTAAGACTCCACTTGTTCCATTAACTATAATTCGCTCATGATTGGTTAGATCATGCAAATAAATTGATGTTCCAGTGTTAAAATTTTCAATTTCCAGATAATCTTTTTCAACTGCTCCATTGGCAGGCAAAATAAACTCAAAGTAATCTGAATTATCGAAATTCCAAATATGTGGATATCGAATATTAATATACGACACAACATTTCTATCGTTTATGTCAGGTTGTGTGATATCATTCGAAGTAAAATCAAACTGCATCGTGGAAGATAACTGATTTGCAGGCATATCTATAGTTTTACGAATAAATTCGTATCCTGAATACATTTCATCAATTCGAACTTGACCTAAAAACTCAACTTTCAGATGATGCGAAACGCTTGATGTTGGTTGATTTGCCGGGGCTCCGACAACAGCTACTTCAATTTCAGCAATTGCAGTACTACTATATATACCAGTTAGACTTATTAATTTTGTTTTCGGAGTTTCTTCAGTAATTATAGAATTATCAAACCATCCTTCACCCTCGGTAAAAAAACTTTGCGTTGACCCCCAATAGTATGTCGCAACATAATTATTTCTGATATTCTTGTAACAATACGCTTGTGCAGCACTAATATATGGAGCATAATCTGTCTGATTAACCGCCGTAATACGACGATTTGCTGTAGTAAAATTCCATGTTAAAAAATAAGCTGAAGTATCATTATAAAAACTATAATCTGAATTTACTCGATTTGAGAGATCATCAAAAAACGCTTCATCTTGCTCTCCTCTGTTTCTGATACCATGGAACTCAATATACCCTGCAGGATCAAATATTCCTGATGTCCCTTCACCATGTATATAAATATACTGTTCCTCTCCCTTATAATACAATTGCACCCCTCTAGGGTCAATAACATTAACAGGCATACCTGCAGCTAAAAGTTCGGAATACGTAATTTTATACAATCCATCTTCACTTACATGGATTTTAAAATATTGCTGGTCATAATCAATCCATTCATTGCCATAATCTTGAGCAATAATTTTACCAACTGAAAATAAATTCAGCACTAAAATTATCATCAAATATTTTTTTAGCAAATTCATAATGCTAAAATTACAAAAAAAAGTAATCCAAACATAAAGTTTTAATTTAATCCTCTATTTATTACAATCTAGATTGACCTGTCTTTTTCGAATTAAAGGTATAACTTAAGGAAAAAATATGCGAATATAATGCAATGCTTTGATTTCCAATATCTGTTAAAGCATAATCAAGTCTAAATCCAAAAGACTTAATTCCGACTCCAATATTCGGCTGCCATGAAAAGTCATTTGATCCATCGAATTCAGGTATTTGTTGCAAATTATTGATTCCTGCTCTAGCAAAAACAATATCATTATAACCAAATTCCAATCCCATTGAAGGGTCTATGCTAATAAAGTTTGTTTTAATAAGAGTATTTCGTTTTCCATCAGTTGTTGTATTAAGACCTATTTCAGAATATAAACTAAATTTATCAGTAAAATTGTATTTATATCCTACACCAAGCAA
>CAZUQY010000113.1:0-8977 GCA_964622935.1 uncultured Bacteroidales bacterium
TGGTAATTTTACATTTTAACCCAATTCGTATGATTAAATATTATATCAATTTATTTTGCGTCATTATAATATTGGTAATACCTACAATAATTACTGCACAGGTAGTTCGTATTATTCCTCCTATTGGACATACTGCTCAAATTACAGATGTTGATATTTCATCTGATGGAAAATACATTGTTAGCTCATCTGTTGATAAAACATTGATTTTATGGGATTATGCCAGTGGTAGAGAGATCGTACAATTCTCTGGCACAGATTACGGTGTAACATGTTGTACTTTTGATGATAAAAACTGGTGTATTTATTCTGGTGGTTGGGATGGAATCATAAGAAAATGGGATCTTAATGAACTAAAGCAAACAGATCAATGGCAGGCATATTCAAATGGTGTAAATAATATTGAGTTACTACCTGAAGCTTCGAAAATGGCTTCTATAGGAAAAGATGGCATACTAAAAATTTGGAAATGTTCAGATGGAGCATTATTGAAAGAAATAAAAATATCTGATTTTGCTTGTGATGCTATTTCATCGAGTGATAAAAATAATTTACTCGCCGTAGGAGACCAGGGAGGAAATCTTATTATAATTGACACAAAAAGCTTTGATATTATCAGAAAAATTAAACTCCATGATTCTTTTATAACCTCCATTAGCTTTAGTGAAAATGGTAAAATTCTTGCAACCGGCTCTTATGATTACAAGATAAAAGTAATTGAGACTAAAGCTTTTAATGAATTATTTGAATTTGGTGATAGTCATCAAATGTGGACAGAAACGTCTTTGTCAGCAAATGCTGAGAAACTTTCAGCAATAAGTCTTAACGGGATTTTATATGAATGGAACCTTGAATCAGGAGAATTGGTTTTTAAAAAGACTACAGGTTTTCAAATGGGAACTGCATTAACCTATTCGAATGATGCAAATGATATTGTCGCATGTGGCTCGTCAAATTCTATAAGTGTTTATCGATCAGGCGAAGGTGTGCAAATAAAATCATATATTGGATTTACTAGCCCTATTGAGGGACTTGATGTTACTTCTGATAGATTTATGCTATCAAGCGTTCATTGGGATTCACGTTTGCGATTATTTGACATGTATAAATGTCATTTATCTAACTCTGCCTTTTTAAATAGTTCTATTTTGTCTGATGTTATTATAGCAAAAAACAGCAACGAAATTATGGTATCAAGTTTTGGGGCTGAATTAAAGATATATGATTATAAAAAGAACCTTATCACAGATTATTATAAACAAAGTTCAGGTATAAATGCAATTAGCCTTACCGATGATGAAAAACACTTTGCAATTGCTTCCAAAGATAGTTTAGTTACTGTTTTCAATGTCTATGATAGAAAAGAAATCTTACAGATCAAGCATAATGCAGATGTAATGGATGTTTGTTTTAGTCATAATGGAGAATATATCTATTCAGTAGGGCGTGATTCTATCCTTAATATCTGCAATATTAACACACCTTTTTCCATAACTAAAATTAAGCTTAAATCTAAAGCAGAATCTGTTGCTATTACAAGTGACGATAAATTCATTGCTGTTGGATTATGGACGGGTGAAGTCGCACTGTTTGATATGGATGTATTAAAGTTGCAAAAATATATTAAGCCGCATAAATGGATAGTGTCAGATTTGTGTTTTAGTCCTAAAAATAACTATCTGGTCACTGTATCTTGGGATAAAAAGGTAATTTTAACTGATTGGCAAAATGAAATTGAAACTGCTGTTTATTCTGGTCACACAGGTAGTGTAACCAGTGTAAAGTTCAGCGATGATGGAAAATATGTAGTTACTGGAGGTTGGGATAATCAGGTTAAAATACTTGATTCCCGAAATTTAGAAGAAATATGTTCAGTAATCCCTGTTGATGAAGAAGATTATCTAATAATAACACCTGACATGTACTATATGGGAACTAGCGATGCTGCCAAGAAAGTTTGTTTTGCCAGTGGTCTTCAGACATATAGCTTCGAACAATTTGACTTGCAATACAATCGTCCTGATAAGGTAATTGAAAGTCTACCTTTTGCCGATAAAGGACTTATTCCAATTTACAAAAAAGCTTATGAAAAAAGATTGATTAAAACAGGATTCAATCAGGATTTCTTCGATAATAATTTTAATGCCCCACAAATTAATATTAGCAACATAAATGAGCTAGAATTATACACTGATAAGAACTCTATTGAAATTGAAATGCTTGCATCAGACAGCATTTACTACATTGACAGATATAAAGTTTTTGTGAATGGGGTGTCCATATTCGGAATTAATGGTAAAAGCACTCGTAAAAATGACAAGAATGTAATTTCAATAAGAGAGAAAATTAAACTTTGTGAAGGACTTAACCATATTGAAGTGTCCGCAATAAATACAGCCGGAGTAGAGAGCTTTAGACAAAGTGTTGAAATCTATTTCTCTCCAGAAATTAAAATAAAGAAGAATATTTACTTTATCTCAATGGCCGTTGCAGAATATAACAACACAGATTACAATCTAAATTACACTATAAATGATGGTAGAGCCATTGTTAATGCATTTACAAAATTAAGTCCTGAGTATAACGTGATTGTGGATACACTGTTCGGGAAAGATTGTACTAGAGATAATTTTTCAAATTTAAAGGACAAATTAAATTTGACAAATGTTGATGATATTGTCATTATTCATTTTTCGGGTCATGGCTTACTGGATTCTGATGGTGGATTTTATTTTGCAACTTATGATGTAAATTTTGAAAATCCATCTGAAAAAGGACTAGAATATGATCTAATCGAAAATGTTATGGATGGAATCCCTGCAAGAAATAAACTAATATTGATAGATGCTTGTCATTCAGGAGAACTTGACACTGATGGAGAGAATAGCAATGTGTCTAGACAGGATGTTTCTGCAGCTGCACAAAATGCTTTAGCAGCAAAAGGTGTTATAATGTACAATGTTCCAATATCTGAAAATATGGAGAATGTTGAGAATTCTTTTGATTTGATGATGAATTATTTTGCTGATGTTCGTAAAGGTACTGGTGCAGTTATTATTTCTGCAGCTACAGGTTCGGGGTTCGCTCTCGAAATTCAAAAACTCGAGCATGGTGTCTTTACCTATGTGCTTCTGCAAGGATTACTAGAGAAACTAGCTGATGAGAATGATGATGGGGAAATAACTGTAAGCGAATTACGTGAATATATTTTTGATAATGTTATGGAATTAAGCGACGGGTATCAAAAACCTACAACGCGTAAAGATAATTTAATAAATGATTTTGTGATTTATAAATAATCTAAGGTATTATATTATCTATTATTACAGTATTTCAAAAGTTTCTTTAAGGATTTAGGATATCCTAGTTCTCCTGCTTTATGTATGTCTTTACATGCTTTTTGATAATTATCCATATTTATATATGATAATGCCCTAGAGTAATATGCGTCATAATCAGTTGTGTTCAGCTCAATACTTTTTGTAAAATCCAAAATAGCATATTTATCTTTCTTGAGTTCCTGATAACATAAGCCACGCATAAAATATGCAAACTGATTCTCTACATTAATTGTTAAAATTTTATCGAAATCTGATTTTGCGGCATCATACTCTCCATCTTCGAATAGCTCAAAGCCTCTGGTTTCATATGCAAACTCGCTTTCCGGATCGTTTTGTATTACAATATTAAGGTCTGCAATTGCTTTTTTATGTTTGCCCATAAGAGCATAGCAACTTGCGCGATTAACATAAGCATAATCATAATTTGAATCTAATTCGATTACTTTATTAAAACATTTAACCGCTTGTTTATAATTTCCTTCCACAACAAAATTACAACCGTCTAGAAATACTTGATCATTTTCTTGAGCACAAACTATTGAAATTGTAGCAATGATTGAAAATAAAAATATTAAAATCTTTTTCATATTTACCTTGGTATTATTCCATATAAACATAGGTTCATTAGCCTATCAAGTGTTTCTTCATAGTTTTCAATATTATTAGATCCAAATAATGGAATCTCTAGGCTGATAAGCACTAAAAGTAATGTTTCTGCTGTTGCCTGAGTGTCATCAATTGAGAAATCACCTTTCTTAATACCATCCTCAAGTATTTCTAATAAAATTTTTAATTCAATTTCATCAAATTCTTGACGATTGTTCTTTATTGTATTAAGATGCTCAGAAAGGTCGAAATGTAATGCTGAGTAATAATTGCTAATCTGAGCTAAAAAGATCATGCGTTCCCGAAAATAGGCAAAAATCTTATCAATGGGCCTAGATTCCTGATTTACAGCTTCTGTCAAAATTTGCTGTAGCCTTTTAGCTTCCTTTTTTATAACCTCATTAAAAACCTCTTCTTTATTTTTAAAATAATAATAAAGCCCAGTTTTACTAACATTTGTAAAACCAGCAATATCATCGAGAGTTGTTTTTTTGTAACCATATTTGCTAAAAGCTAAACTTGCTGCAGCAATAATATTGTCTCTCGTAATGTCTTTATTATTTTCCATATTTGCCAATTTTATATAAACATAATAATATTAAGATTTTAATTATTCATTTTTGGTTAAAAGATTAAAAGATAATCAGTTATTTGTTTATTCACCAATTATTTTCACCAAAACTTTCTTTTTACGTTTACCATCAAACTCACCGTAGAATATTTGTTCCCAAGGCCCAAAGTCAAGTTGCCCGTTAGTAATCGCTACAACCACTTCGCGACCCATTATGGTTCTTTTAAGATGAGCATCACCATTGTCTTCATAAGTGTTATGTCGATATCTGTCATGTGGTTTTTCTGGAGCTAAGCCTTCGAGCCATTCTTCAAAATCCTGGTGTAACCCGGG
Organism: uncultured Bacteroidales bacterium; assembly: GCA_964622935.1. Classification (GTDB taxonomy): domain Bacteria; phylum Bacteroidota; class Bacteroidia; order Bacteroidales; family ML635J-15; genus Bact-19. The sequence continues at coordinate 4,852 of CAZUQY010000113.1, forward strand.
TTCATCATCATTAATAAACACACTAGATGTAATATGCATAGCATTTACAAGACAAAGTCCTTCTTGTATGCCACTTTCTTGCAAACATTCGTTCACAGAAGGGGTAATATTGATAAGCTTTCGACGTTGTGGTATTTCAAACCATAATATTTTTCTGTAAGATTTCATAATTTATCTCCTGTATAGAATTTGTTTTTATAATAACTGCAACTTACTTGCAAAGTACTTAGTATGTTATTAGCTAATTAATCCTTTAATAATTTTCTCTATTTTATTCTTTAATTCTATCGATTTACCCTCATATTCACTTGTGTTTAATATTTTGTCATGAACGGAAACATAAAACTTAATTTTAGGCTCTGTTCCTGAAGGTCTGATGGTAATCTTAGTACCATCTGTCAAGTCAAATTGCAGAACATTTGATTTAGGCAACATAATATCATATCTCAGGTCGCTAATTTTATCAATAGTTTTACCTTTCTGAAAATCATGAACAAGAGCGATTGTTGATCCGTTTATCGAGTCTGGTGTTTGATTTCTAAAATTATCCATCATTGTTTGAATTTCTTCCAGACCGGTTTTGCCTTTTTTTGTTAATGATTTCAGACCTTCGAGATAATATCCAAATTTGACATAAATATCAACAAGTATTTCATCAAGTGTTTTACCTTGTAATTTGGCCCATGAAGCTACTTCGGCAACTAATAGGCAAGACATTACAGCATCTTTATCGCGTACAAAATCACCAGCAAGGAAACCGTAACTTTCTTCTCCACCACCAATAAATTTTGTTTTACCGTAATTCTTTTCAATAATATCGGCAATATATTTAAAGCCTGTTAAAACATCATAAGTTTTTACTTTAAAATGATCGGCAATTTCTGTAAGTAACTCCGTAGTAACAATAGTTTTAACTATATACTCTTTGCCTTTAATCATGCCTTTTCGATTCCATTCAGAGAGCAGATAAAATATCAATATGGATGCAGTTTGATTTCCATTTAATAATAAATAATTTCCATCTTTTTGTCTTACGACTATTCCAAGTCTATCTCCATCAGGATCAGTTCCCATCACTATGTCTGCACCTATTTTCTTTGCTTTTTCAATTGCCATTGAAAGTGCTGCAGGTTCCTCAGGGTTTGGAGACTCAACTGTAGGAAAATTACCATCAACCACTGCTTGTTCTTCAACAATATTAACATCCGTAAACCCGGCTTTTTTAAAGGTTTGAGGAAGAATATTAACAGTCGAACCATGAATAGGAGTAAAGACGATTTTTAATCCTGCTGTTTTTATTGCTTCCGGATTTAGACATACTTCTATTAATTTGTCAGTATATATATCGTCAATCTTTTCGCCAATATATTTAACATTTTTTAGAGAGTCATCAAACTTTACACTTGCAACATCAGTAATTGCTCTAACTCTATCAATTATATTTTTATCATGTGGAGCAATAATTTGACCGCCATCTTCCCAATAAACTTTGTAACCATTATATTCCTTTGGGTTGTGAGATGCAGTAATTACAATTCCTGACTGACAACCAAGTTGTCTGATTGCGAACGAAAGTTCAGGAGTAGGTCTTAAGCTATCGAAAAGAAACACTTTTATCCCATTAGCAGAAAATACTGATGCTGTTATTTTAGCAAAATACTCGCTATTGTTTCTACAATCATAAGCAATAGCACATTTAATTTCTTTATTCGGGAACTGTTCTAGTAGATAATTACTCAATCCCTGAGTTGCTATTCCAACAGTATATTTATTCATCCTGTTTGTTCCGGCTCCCATAATCCCACGTAATCCTCCAGTGCCAAACTCTAAGTCCTTATAAAACGATTCTGTTAAAAGATTTTCATTATTATCTAGCATATCTTTGACTTGTGATTTAGTTTCATTATCAAAAATATCTGTAAGCCAATACTCTGCTTTTCCTCTTATTTCGTTCATATTTATTATTTTGAGGTAAAGTTACAAAAAAGGATTTAAATCAAATTAAAATATTGTTACGCAAAATAATAATTTTCAATAAATTGGATTGATTTTTTCAATAGTTTAAGCCATATGCTCTCAAAATAAAAAGTTTAATTACTTTTGTTAGCGGAACATAATAAAATGAAAACAAAGAGATTTCTTATTTATTTATATTATCTGATTTTCTGGTTGTCGTTTTTTGAGATTGCCAGAGTCTATTTCATCTTATTTAATCTACATGAATCTTCCGAAGCAGGATTCTGGCAGATTTGTTCAACATTTATACATGGATTTAGGCTTGATGCTTCAATGACAGCGTATATTGGTTTCTTTGTCACTCCAATTTTTATTATAAGTGCGTTTTTCAAATCTCATAAAGTATTAAAAATATCACTTGACATTTTTACAGGAATTTTACTCGCAGTTTTTGCATTAATTGTAATTGGTGATGCCGAAATATATAAGTATTGGGGATTCAGACTTGACGATACTCCATTGCAATATATGAATACTCCGGGTGTAATGAACGCTTCTACGAGCAGTTGGAGACTTGTCTTTCTTGTTTTTATATACCTCGATTTGGCATTAGGAATGTTCTGGATTTACTATTTAGCAATAGGTAGAAAGATTAAAAGATTTAGGCCCGAACGATTTTGGGCAGGATTTTATCTGATTATTGCAGGATTATTAATTATTCCAATAAGAGGAGGCCTTGGGATTGTCCCATTAAACGCAGGATCAGCATACTTTTCTGACAATATGTTTCTTAATCATGCTGCTATAAATGTTATATGGAATAGTGGGACTAGTCTTTTTGCTGATGAAATAGATTTTGAATCGTTCCAGTATTTTGATGACCAAGAATTAGAATCTAATTATAACAAAGCAATTAATTCTCCTGATTCAATAATTAATATTATAAATTCGAGGCCAAAGAAAATTATTTTCATAGTCCTTGAAAGCTTCACGGCCAACGCTGTAAATATTGAAAAACCTGAGAAAAGCGTTACGAAAAAGCTGCTTGATTGGAACAATAGTGGAATTTTGTTTACGAATTGCTTTGCTAATGGAGATAGAAGCGAAAAGGGTATTGTTGCAATTTTTAGTTCAGTCCCACCGATGCCAGGATATTCAGTGATGAAAGATCCCAAAAGATCAAGACATTTGCCATCAGTTATTTCAAAGCTTGTTGAGAATGGTTATAAATCTTCATTTTATTATGGGGGAGATGTGAACTTTGCAAATATGAATTCATATCTAAAACATGCAGGGTTTCAAAATATCATTTCTCAAAACAATCTGGATATTGATTGTATCGAAACAAAATGGGGATATCATGATGAGTGTATGTTTGCAAAATTATATAATGATATATGCGCTGAAAAAGACAGTTCTGTATTTGCTTTGTTTACTTTAAGTAGCCATGAACCTTATGATGTCCCAGTAACAGGGCCTTATGGGATTGCAACAGAAACACAGAGGTGTCAAAATTCATATTATTATGCAGATTCATGCTTAAATGATTTTCTTATTAAGCTTAAAGAATCTCCAGATTGGTCTGATATGCTTGTGATACTCGTATCTGATCATGGTACAAGATACGGTGGAGTAGAAGTATGGGACAAACAAAAATTTCATATATATATGCTTTGGACTGGAGGTGCATTATCATGTGACCCTTTTGTATATGACAAAACAGTTGATCAGGCAGATATTAGTGCAAGTCTGTTATCTCAATTAGGCATTGAATATGATGAATTCTTATTTAGTGAAGATGTTTTTAGTAAATATATACCTAATGTATTTTTTGCTTATAATCACGGATACGGTTTTATAAAAGGCCCAAGATGGGTAATATTTGACACTAATAAAAAAGACATTTTATATAGAGGCTGGGATTCTGAGAAGCTTGATGACCAAGCAAAAGCATATGCGCAAAAATTGGCTGAATATTATAAAAGTCTGGAAAATAAATAATTGCTTAAAAATCTGATTGATTTTATTAAAAAAAACGTGTGCGATTAAGTTTTTTTCTTTAGCAAAAGCAATTTGTCAAGTTTAAGCTTTTGTTTCGAATCTCTTAGTATCCAAAATATTACGCCGCTTATTAAAGCTGCAAAAAAGCACCAAACAGAAAGCAGATATT
>CAZUQY010000114.1:0-8965 GCA_964622935.1 uncultured Bacteroidales bacterium
CCAAATTTTCAAATACATTTATTGATGCATTATCTATATCTCCACAAGCACCTGAAATAGTATAAGTAATATTGTGTGTTCCTAGTCCAGCTGCATCAGCATCAAAGAATCCAGTAGTAGAATTTATATAATCTCCACTCCAAGCACCTCCTTCATCTGTTGCTTCGATAATACCGCCAACTGTACCTTCACAGAAAGTTAATGGTCCTGTAATAGTTGCATCAGCAGATTGAATTACTTCTATAACTACATCATCAGAATCACCACACGCTCCTATATATTCATATGTGATAGTGTGAGTACCTTCTCCAGCAACAGAAGGATCAAAAGTTCCAAGATTTCCATCAGTAATACCATCACCTGTCCATGTACCACCTAATGTTGCAGCAGTTAATGTTATTTCTAAATCATTAGAACATAGTGGATCTACTGCGGTAATTGTTGCATCAAAATTATCCAATACACTAACAATGATTTGGTCTTCATCAGTACATGTTAAATCATCAATAAAATATGTTATTGTATGATCTCCTATTCCTGCTACTGCTGGATCGAACTCTCCTGTGACAGCATCTATTGCAGTACCAGACCAAGCTCCTCCACTCTCAATAGAGCTTATAACAGCAGATGCAGAAGTAATACAAAATACTCCAGGGTCATTTATCGTAGCATCAGGAGCTAAATTAACTGTAATGTCTGTATCATCAGAAGCATCGCCACAAACTCCAGAATAAGAATATAGAATATTATGATTCCCAGCACCAGCAATTGTAGGATCAAATGTCCCTAAATCAGTATCAGTAATTCCAACACCCGACCATTCGCCACCAAGAACATTTACTTCAAGAGTAATTGGATCATCATTGCTACACATATCTGCGACATCTGTAACTGCAAGAGCAGGAATTACAATTATTTCAACTGTTTCAACAATTATACAAGAATGTTCATCCATATATGTAATATCTGTATAACCTGCTGCAACACCTGTTACAAGACCTGTATTATTAACGGTTGCAATACCAGTATCATCAGAAGTCCAAGGAGTTGTAGGATGCTCAGTACCCGAACCTAATAGTTGAGTAGTCAAGCCAATACCACAAACATATAAATCACCACTGATTATAGGAGTATCATAAATTGTAAGCTGGACTGCTATTCTGTCACTTTCACATCCTGAAGCAATTTCTTCAACAGCAGCATAATAAATATGAACTCCCGGTTCAACATCATCAGGAGTATATGAAATAGAATTTATTTCAATAGGAACACCTCCATTAAGAACATCATACCAATTTATTTGGTAATCCTCAGTTGGTGCAGGAATATCTACAATTAAATCATTAACTATATCCCCAAAACACATTTCCTGATTTAGTGGATTTTCTGCCACAGGCACAGAAATACCTTCACATTCGCAATCCGGAGCTGACACAAATTGTGAAACAGGGCATATGGAATTTTGAGATGTAATAGTTAGGTCGGTATCAATAGGAATATCAATTATACTTAACCCGTCTATTATTCCAGCATTTACAGAAATAGTCCCAACAGAATTTGTAAACTCTACAGTATATGTTAGATCCCCTGGATCGCAATAAATATCTGTAATAACTAGTTCCGGTATTTCGTAAATACTGAAATCAAAACTGACTTCATCACTACATGTTCCGTCAATATCGTAAGCATAAAGAGTGATTGGATAAGTAGCGAGATCATCGAAAAGAAATTCATTACCACCTGCATATTGGATTCCGCCTCCAGCTGTTTCGGTAAAATATGCTTCATTACCTGTCAAGTTTGTTCCTAATATTTCTGGAAGTGTAAGTGAACCACATTCCTCCATATCAACTATTGAAGTTAATTGTGGAGTTTGATATAATGTCAGGTCAAATGTTTCTTCATCAAAACAAATTAAGTTATTATCATAAATATATAAAGTTACAGGATAAGATGCAAAGTCAGAATAATTTAGATTTGTTCCAGCATTGTACATTGTACCATTACCATCGGATTCTGTATAATAGGCTTCATTACCACTAAGACCAGTACCATCAATCACTGGCAAAAGATAAGAATCACATTCTTCCTGATCTATAATAGCTATAATATCAGGTGTTTCAGACAAAGTAAGTTCAAAGCTTTGTTGGTCAGCACAATCTCCATCGGCATCATATATATATAATGTTACCGGATAAGATGCGAAATCAGAATATATTAAAACGTCGCTTGCAAGATATGATGTCCCATTACCATCAGCTTCCGTATAATAAGCCTCGTTTCCTGTAAGGTATAAACCTAAAATAACAGGCAATTCATATTGATCACAATGAGACTGATCTGTTAAAGCAGTTATTTCAGGTGTTTGATATAAGGTCAGTGAGAAATCTTCTTCATCAAAACAAACTCCATTAATATCATAAAGATATAATATAACCGGATATGATGGAAAATCGCCATAAGCAATAATGTCACCTTCAGTATATAAAACTCCTGTACCATCGGCACCAGTATAATAAGCTTCACTTCCCGTAAGGTTAGTTCCAGTAATGGCAGGCAATTGGTAATTCTTACAAAATACCTGATCTCCTAAATCATCAATATCAGGGGTAAGAGAAATAGTAATATCAAAACTGATTTCATTCGTACAATTTGGTGTAGTTCCGCTTTCTGAATAAACATACAATGTGGCATCTTCTGTATAAACTGTACCTGCTGAAACAGGATCTATCCCTCCAGAAGATTCAAAATAGTCTCCATCTGTCAAAACTGGTAATGTATATGATTCGCAAGCTTCAACATCGACTACAGCATCTATTAAAGGAGTTGGAGTAACTGTAATTGTAACTGACACTCTGAAACTAAAACAACCAGGCATAGTATTCTCTTCAGCATCAACATAATAAGTTGTAGTTTCAGTAGGATTAACAACTGTCTCATCCCCACTGGCAAAAGCTGTACCTCCAACTGCTTCTATGTAATAATGATACGTAACATCAGCTCCAGAGCCTGAGGCTGAGATTGTTACTGGAGATGATTCGCAAACTGTCATTGGATCTGCGTCTACATCAGGATCGGGAGGAGGAACACAAACAATAACTTCACACAAAGTTTCAATAACCGGATCAAGATCATTTACTTCAGGATTAACAAACTCAGAAGGTTTTGCAATTTCATATTGAATAGGAATTATAGCAACTAATGCTGGAGTATAGGAAGTTTCCTCAGGAGTATATTGTCCCTCTTCGCAGGCAGCATTATTCATACTCCCATTTTCATCCGTTTTAATCATATGATAATTATAACCAGTCATTGTTGCAGATTGCATTAACATAAAGAAACTATCATCAGCAGTAATACCACCTTTTGGTAATAAGCCAAAGTTAAAATCTACTTCAGGTAAGGACGATGCAAAAGTATTTGCCAATAATACACTACCATCTACACTGCTAATACGAGTAGCACTTCCAAATAAACTGAAAGGCAAATTATAGGTCTCAAAATACATCCCAATTAAAGCAAAATTTCCGTCAGACATCTCGAAAACTTCAGAAAAAGAAATAGGCTCATCAGCATATAAAGAAACAGGAAAGGATATGTATTCGTATTTATTAATATATTTATGTCCGAATGAAATACTTGGAATAGCACCTGCACCATTTATTTTTAAAACGAAACCATAATCACCGCGATATCCTGTCATAAGAACATCCCCAGTGCTAAGTGTTATTGCAGTTTCAATTACTTCAGATTTATCAGAATCGCCAAAAGTTCTAGCATATACCATATCTCCATCAAAATCGGTTTTAATAATAAGAGCATCTCGGTAATAATCTCCATCATCATTTAATGCACCACTACCTTGCGAAGAAGACCCAACAAAAATATATCCATCTGCAGTCTCAGTAACACCATAAAACTGATGTTCATCATCGTTTGCAGCAGCTACAACAAAAGCCTCATCCCATATCTGTAAACCATCTAAAGCCTGCACTTTAACAGCAAAAGGCATAATAGAATCATTTCTCGTAGGAGAGGAATTATCCCAGAAATATTGAACTCCTCCACAAGCTAAGAAATATCCATCTGAAGTTTCAATAACACGATTAAACGACTCGTTTGAGTCTGCCCCTGTATGGTCGGGATACTGGTATTTTTGTGACCACACAAAATCACCATCCTCATCTATACGAACAAGAATAGCTCCAGGACTTGTCTCACCGGCTATTACAAAACCTCCCCCGAGAGCAGGACTAATTTCAATTATATCATTAATTGTTGTGGCTACAGATATGCCTCCAACTTGCTTGGACCATACCAAATCACCAGCAGCATCTAATTTTGTTACATTACCATAAATGGGAATCGCAGTCACATTAAATCCGCAAAACACGTATCCCCCATCGGAAGTCTTAATAATTCTTCCGGGAAAATCCATCATTGAAAAACTATAATTTTTCCTGAAAGTATTACCATCAGCAAATGCAAATACAAAAGTAAATGCCATTAATAAAATTAATAGGATTGTTTTTTTCATTTTAGTTGATTTTAACGTTAGCTTAATTATATACAATTATAATAAAAAATATTACAAACTGCTAAAATTTAAGCTAAAATTTTCAACTACAGTATATAACCTGACTGGTATATATATAAAAGAAACGATTCTTTTTGAATCGTTTCAAAATAATATAAAGATTTTCTTAATATTTACTAGTACCTTTACTACTTGGTTTCATGGGAATTCGATAAGTTAACATTAACTCATAAGAGCCATTTTCGTATGCAGCAATATCTGAAGTTGCAAAATCAGCTGCAATACCAAAATCAAATTCTTCATAACGTAAACCCAACAACACGACTATGTCGCCTGCTGTACGATAAGATGCGCCAAGCCAATAGTTTTGTTGATAAATTCCCCTAACATTAAGATCAAGCTGTGAAGGTGCCTTAAAACTTGTTTTAACCAATACTGATGGCTCAAGCTCAAATTCAGGACTAAGAGTAAATTTATATCCACCCATCAGATTATAATGTCTTACTAGACGTGACATTTGAATCTCCTCTCCTCCTATTCTTATTGGCATTCCAATCATCTGATTAGCTGATATCCCAGCAAAATATTTTTCGTGATACAAATATGCTCCAAAATCTGATTCTGGAACTATCTTAGATTGTACATTTCCGTAAATATTAGGATCAGCATCATCAAGTGCAACTAACTGATTGTAATTCAGTTGATACTGAAAAACCTGAATCCCAAGACCTAAAGACAATTTAGTATCTTCGAAAACATCAAGTGTATATGAGTAATTACCCTGAAAGCCAATCCTACGTTCGCTACCAAAACGGTCTACAAACAAAACAGCTCCAACCCCCATATTATATTCCTCGAAACAAAAATGTCCGCTTAATACCTGAGTGGATGGGGCATCTTCAAAACCAACCCATTGCTGACGTACAGCAAGTTGAACAGGAATACCTTCCTCACTACCTGCAACTGCAGGATTAATCAGCATTTTGTTAAACATATATTGACTGTACAAAGGTATTTGTTGAGCACTAATTGTTCCTGTTACAAGAATTGCTACTAATATAATAATTGTCTTTTTCATACTTAATTATTTCATATTAAAATTCTAATCATTTATCAGTATAGGTTATCGAATAAGACTTATTGTTCCTTTATAAACATCATCGCCCAAAACTAAGACATACAAATATGAACCAGTAGGCAAATCTCTATCATTGAATTTTCCATTCCACTGATTATTCAAATCTTCATATGAATCACCAGTACCATCAAAGACGAACACCTCATCTCCCCAACGAGTAAATATTCTGATACTAACATTTGCATAAGCTTCTATTCCCTGAATCCTCCAAGTATCGTTATAACCATCATTATCAGGCGTTAAAGCTGTTGACACAATTAAGTCTAATATTGGAGTAGCGATAACAACAATATCTATTGTATCAGCATCGCCACAAGGTCCTTCAATTGTATAAATAACCTGATGTGATGCTACTCCAGCTTCATTAGGATTAAAAAATCCAAATTCATCTACAAAAATGCTATTCCAGATTCCTGCATCTTGAGCTGTTATTAACTGAACAGGGGCATCTTCGTCAGTCAACGTGTCAACAGGAGTTATTGTCGCATCTGCAACAAAATAAACATTTACTGTTATAGAATCTGCATCTCCACATAATCCACTAATAGTATAAATTATCTCATAAGTACCTTCACCAACTAATTCAGGATTAAAAACGCCTTCATCAGTTATTCCTGTACCTGACCATACGCCTCCATCAGTTATTGCTTCAAGATTATAGGTATTCCCATCCAGACAGTAATCTAAATCTGCAGTAATAGTTGCATCTGCATACTCAAGAATACTAATTGTAATTTGATCAGTATCCTCACAAACTCCAGAAACTGTATAAGTAATTATATGGTCTCCGATACCGGCAACATCTGGATCAAAGAATCCTGTTGTAGCATTCATTCCAGGCCCACTCCATTCGCCACCTGTTTCAGCGGCTGTAACAACAAATGCATCAGCACCTTCACATAAAGGATCAACGACATCTATTGTTGCATCAGCAGATTCTAGCACTGTAATTTCTATATCATCAAAGACACCACAAGCACCAGTAAAAGTATAAGTAATTATATGATCACCAACACCTGCAACAGATGGGTCAAATGTTCCTGCGTTTTCATCAGTTATACCATCTCCACTCCAAATTCCACCTAAATCAACAGCGCTTAAAGTAATTGGATTTGCATTAGAACAGATATCATCTATAGGGTCAATTGTAGCATCAAAAATAGCTTGAACGACTATAGTTATTTGGTCTGTATCTTCACAATCTCCAGTAATAGTGTATGTAATAACATGTTCACCTGGACCAGCAATTTCTGGATCAAAGAAACCTGTTACAGGGTCAATTATAGATCCACTCCAGGTTCCACCCACTTGCGCAGCAGTTACAACAAATGGATCATCAGTAACACAAAATGGTCCAACAGGTGTAATTGTAGCATCGGCAGCAAGATTAACTATAATATTTATATCATCTGAACTACCACAATTTCCTTCAAAAGTATAAGTTATTGCATGTATCCCTTCACCAGCAACTGAAGGATCAAATATTCCTAATGCATCATCAGTTATGCCATCACCTGCCCAAATTCCACCTGAATCTACAGCATTTAGAGTAATAGGACTTTCATCCGAACAAAGTTCATCAACTGGATCAATTGTTGGATCTAAGCTCGGAAGTATAGAAATAGTTATTTCATCAGTATCACCACAATCACCTACAATTGTGTATGTAATTAAATGATCTCCAGGACCAGCAGTTGCAGGATTGAAGAATCCAGATGCAGGGTCAACCCCATCACCAGACCATGTTCCTCCAAATTGATTTGCAGTAAGCACTAACGGAGAATCATTTTCGCAAAATTCACCCACTAAATTAATAGTTGCATCTGCAGAAGGATTTACTGTAATATCAATATCATCTGAACTACCACAAGAGCCAGATAATGTATATGTAATAGTATGTGTTCCAATACCAGCAATTGAAGGATCAAATGTTCCTAAATCTGTATCAGTGATTCCAACACCCGTCCATTCTCCACCAGTATCTACGGCAGTTAATATTACTTCTGAATCAGATGCACATAAATCAGCAACAGCATCTATTGTAGGATCAAGAATTGGTAAAACAATAATAGTTATCTCATCATTATCCTCGCAATCGCCAGTTAATGTGTATGTAATAACATGGTCTCCAACGCCAGCTACTTCAGGATCAAAGAATCCCGTTACAGGATCAATCGATGTTCCTGCCCAAGTCCCACCAATTTGTGCGGCTGTAACTACAATAGGATCATCAGTTGCACAGAATGGCCCAACCGGATTAATTGTTGCATCTGCAGCAGCATTAACAGTAATAGTAACATCATCTGTGCCTCCACAACCACCAACAGAGCCATAAGTGATAACATGATCACCAACACCGGCAATTGACGGATCAAATATTCCATTCTCGGCATCAACTATCCCTATTCCACTCCATGTTCCACCGATATCGGCGGCAGCAAGTATAATGGATAAATCATCTGAACATAAATCAGCAACTGCATCAATTGTAGGGTCAAAACTATTCACAACAGAAATTGTCGTCTCATAAAAATCTCCACAAATACCTGAAATAGTATAGGAAATTAAATGGTCACCCACTCCTGCTACTGCAGGGTCAAAAAGTCCAGTCACAGGATCAATTGCGATACCTGCCCATGTACCTCCTCCTTCAACAGGAGTTATAACAACAACACCATCAGTTTGGCAGAATGGTCCTGCAGGATTTATTGTTGCATCAGCCGAAGCCAAAGTAATAATAGTAATATTTTGGCAAATACTTTCTCCACAAGAATTTTCCCATCTTGCAAAATAAGTTGTATTAATCTCTGGTGATGGTATAATTAAAGGATTTCCTATACCAATTTCATTTCCACCACAAACATCATCAAACCAATGAACATCATCACCTAATCCACCAGTTACTGACAATGCAATATTACCATCATCGTTTGCACAAATATTATTTAAATCAGACTCTGCAGAGATAGGTGATGTAGGCAAAGCTATAATATTTACAGTCACATCTACACAGTTAGAATTGCCACAAGAGCTTTCGTATCTTGCATAATATGTTGTAGTAATACTTGGTGATTCAATAACCAAAGGTGTTCCTGTGCCTATAAGAGTTACTCCGCAAGAACCAGAGTACCAATACACTTCAGGACCAACACCGCCAGTAATGCTAAGTGATATATTACCAGTATCATCTTCGCAAATATCATTTATATCGACATCTGCTGAAATTGGATCAGTTGGAGCATCAATAACAGTAACAACTACAGATTCGTTATCTGAAACTCCACATAAAT